>NZ_BAABDK010000011.1:0-45736 GCF_039539585.1 Hymenobacter glaciei
TTTTTGCTGTCATGACAGAAGAAATATACGTCCTCCTTCTGTCCGGCCTACCTAGACCACCTCAGTATCGTAGGTATGCCCCAAAGTGGCGTAGGTAAGGATGAAAGTGCCCTACGTATGCTTAAAAGTGGCATAGGTATGCTCCAAAGTGCCAGTCGTAAGCCCGAAAGTGTCCATTGAGATACCCAAAGTCTCTCTTGAGTAAGCCGAAGTACCCTTTGAGATGCTGAAAGTGTCCTTTAAGATACCAGAAGTGGCTGTTGAGCAAGCAAAAGTGCCCCTTGAGATACCAAAAGTGCCTCTTGAGCACGCGAAAGTGGCCTTTGAGATACCGAAAGTCTCTCTTGAGCACGCAAAAGTGCCTCTTGAGTTCCTGCGCCTACTTCCAGTCGCCCCCGCCATCGGCGGGTTTGTCGCCGTCGGGCTTTATCAGGCGGAATTCTACCCGGCGGTTCACCTTGGCGTCGGCGTCGGTCAGCTCGTCTTTCAGGGGTTTGAAGGAGCCGTAGCCAAAGCTCTCGATGCGGTTGGGCTGCAGCTTTCCTTTGCGTTCGATGTAGCGGCGGATGGCCTCGGCGCGGTCCTGCGAGAGTTTTTCGTTCACCTCCGGGTCGCCGCTGCTGTCGGTGTGGCCCGCAATGCTGAGCCGGAACGTGGGGTGGTCGACCAAGAACACCGCAATGCGGTCGAGCGTGGGGTACATGCTGGCCAGCACGTTGGCCTTGCCCTGCTCAAACTCCAGGTTCTTGAAAATCAGCGGCAGCTTGTAGTTGATGCTGTTGGTGAGCAGCGTCATCACCGTGTCGCCCCGTAGCGCAAACTGCTTCTCCACCGAGAAAAAGTCGGGGCTCTGAATCAGCATGGCGTAGTGCGAGCCCTCAATCAGCTCGAAGTCGAACGTGCCATCGGGCCGGATAAACTTGCTGGCCACTTCCACGCCGTTATCCGTGTCGATGATGCTCACGATGCCGTTCAGCGGCTTATTGCTCACCGAGTCGAGGAGCGTGCCTTCCACCTTCGTGGTGGCCATCGGCTGCGCCTCCATGGGCAGCGGAAAGGAATACAGGTCGAGGTTGTTGAGCTCCTTAGCCTCGGAGCGGGCGTAGTACAGGTTTTTGCTTTCGCGGTCGATGGTGAAGTAGTATTCCGAGCCCTTGCCGTTCACGAGCGGACCAATGTTTTTGGGCTCCTGCCAGCGCCCCGCCACTTTGTACGTCTTATAGATATCGAAGTCGCCAAAGTTCAGCAGCTGCCCCCGCGAGCTGAAGTACAGCACGTGGTAGAGCGGGTGGTAGAACGGGCTCACCTCGTTTTCGCGGGTGTTAATAACCGGGCCCATGCTTTCGGCCGGGCTCCACTGCCCGTTGCGCAGCTTGTGGGTGAAGTAGATATCGGACAGCCCAAAGCCGCCCAGCCGGTCGGAGGCAAAGTACAGCGTGTCCTCCCCCTGCGAGAGCGTGGGCTGCGAGTCCCAGGCCGTCGAGTTCACCGCCGGGCCCAGGCTTTTGGGCGTGCTCCACTTGCCGTCTTTGCCGAGGGTGGCGGTGTAGAGGTCGCAGTTGCCGTGGCAGGCGGCGCACTCGCAGCGGGCGAAGAAAATGGTGCGCCCGTCCTTGCTCAGGCAAGCCGAACCCTCGTTGTTGGGCGAGTTGATGGGCTTGGGCAGCGGCTCGGCATCACTCCAGCTCACGCCCTCCTTGTGCGAGGTGTACAACTCCTCATCCACCACGCCCGTGAGCCCGCGCCGGAGCCGCTTGCTGCTGAAAATCATCAGCGAATCGTTGCCTGCCAGCGCTGGCCCGTAATCGGGGGCTTTGCTGTTGATGGCGTCGCCCATGCTCGTGTACACTCCCTTGGGTGGGTGAAAGGTGTTAAGGTTCTTGCGGTACTCCACCAGGTCGTAGTACGTTTTCAGGGGCACGTACAGGGGCGTTTCCTTCCGCTCCAGCGAGTCGTAGTAGAGCTGAATGCGCTTGGTGTCGGAGCGGCTGTGCTTCAAGGCCAGGCGGTAGTAGGCCTTGGCTTTCACGGTCTGGCTGTCGCGCTGCAACAGCTGGCCCAGGTGCCAAATCATGTCGGTGTTCTCAGAGAAGTTGGTAGGCCCGAACTTGGCCACGTAGTCTTCCAGCAACAAGCGCGCCTGGTGGTACTGCCGCCGCTTCTCGGCCTTGGCAATGGCACGCAGCGCCTTTTTATTCTCGAAAAACGGGTATTTGTTGATGTTGATGAAGTCGGGCGTGCCATCGGGCCGCAGGTGCAGCTTGCGGCTGGCCCGCCCGCTGAGGGTGCGTACGCGGTAGGTGGGGCGGGTGCTGACGGGGGCCGGTGCCGGTGCTGCGGCCGGGCGTGCCGACTTGCGCGGAGCTGCCGAAGCCCCGCCGCTGGTGGTATCGGCCGAGGGCGCGGCCGACGCGGGAATTTTCTTCACTGGTCGGCGCTGGGCCGCGGCGGGGTTCATTCCCAGGCTGCCGCCCAGTAGTGCAATTAACAGCACCAGTAGATACCGACGCATGGGTATGGGCATTGGAAGAGTAATAAATCTATAATATGTTGCGCAAGTTGCCAACAATTTACCGATTTGCCGAACGTTCAACTAATTGCTGCGCCGCTTTGGCCGAATTTGGGCGCTGGCACGGCCCTTGAAAGCCATTCGGTGCGGTTCGCCGTACCTTGTATTTCTCGCGCGACGCGACGCCGGGCTGCCATTGTGGCACCCGCTCCCGTGCCTCTGGCTTTATCTCCGTTCATGCGTTCTGCAGCCCCTTCATATACTGCTCAGTTCCCCATTGGGGTACTTGGCGATTCCCATTCCCAACCCGAAGCCATCGCCATTATGGCCGCCGACCCCGACCACCTGCTGCGCGGCGACGATGCCCCGCCCACTCTGCCACTGCTGCCGGTACGCAATACCGTATTATTTCCCGGCGTGGTATTGCCCGTAACGGTAGCACGCAAAAAAAGCGTGAAGCTGGTGCGCAAGGCCTACGCCGCCGATAAGCTGCTTGGCGTAGTAGCCCAGCTCAACCCCGACGCCGACGAGCCCGCCACCGACGAGCTGCACCAGGTCGGCACCCTGGCCCGCATCCTGAAGCTGCTCGAGCAGCCCGACGGGCAGATTACCATCATCCTGCAAGGCCAGGTGCGCTTCCGCATCGAGGAGCAGCTGTCGTTTTCGCCGCTGCTGGCCCGCGTCAGCTACTTCTCCGAAGTAGCCCTGAACCCGGAAGTGCCCGGCGAGTTCGGACTGCTGCAGGCCCTACGCGAAGCCGCTACCAAGGTGCTGGAGCTCACGCCCGAAATTCCGATGGAAGCCCGGGCCATGCTCGACGGCATCCAGTCGCCGGCGTTTCTCACGCATTTCCTATCGAGCAACGTACAACTCGACCTGGCCGCCAAGCAGAAGCTACTGGACCTGGCCGACCCCGAAGAGCAGGCCCGCCAGCTTCTCGAAGCCTTGCTCAGCCAGGCCGAGCTGCTCGAAATCAAGCAGGACATCCGCTCGAAAACCCACACCGGGATTGATGCCCAGCAGCGCGAATACTTCCTGCGCCAGCAGCTTAAAACCCTGCAGGATGAGCTAGGCCAGGACGGCACCGAGGAAGACGTGCACCGCCTGCGGGCCCGCGCCGAAACCAAAAAATGGCCCGAGGCCGTGGCGCTCCACTTCAAAAAGGAAATGGAAAAGCTGGCCCGCACTAACCCCATGGCCCCCGACTACTCGGTGAATATCAACTACGTTGAGTTTCTGCTCGACCTGCCCTGGGGCGAGTACACCAAAGACAAATTCAACCTCAAGCAGACCAAGAAAATCCTCGACGCCGACCACTTCGGTATTGAAAAAGTAAAAGAGCGGATTTTGGAGTACATCGCTGTGCTCAAGCTCAAGCAGGATTTGAAAGCGCCGATTCTGTGTCTCTACGGCCCGCCCGGCGTAGGTAAAACTTCTCTGGGCCGCAGCATTGCCAACGCCATGGGCCGCAAGTACATCCGCATGAGCCTGGGCGGCGTGCGCGACGAGGCCGAGATTCGCGGGCACCGCAAAACCTACGTGGGTGCCATGCCCGGCCGCATCATTTCGCAGATTAAGAAGGCCGGCACCAGCAACCCAGTCATCATTCTCGACGAGATTGATAAGGTGAGCAGCGACTTCCGTGGCGACCCCAGCTCGGCGCTGCTCGAAGTGCTCGACCCCGAGCAGAACGCCACCTTCACCGATAATTACCTGGAGGTGGAATACGACCTCTCGAAGGTGCTGTTCATTGCCACGGCCAACTCGCTCGACACCATTCAGCCCGCCCTGCGCGACCGCATGGAAATCATCGACCTGACCGGCTACACGCAGGATGAGAAGGTACAGATTGCGCGCAAGCACCTTTGGCCCAAGCAGCTGAAAGAACACGGCCTGGGCGAAGCCGAAGTGAAAATTACGGATGCCGCCCTGCACCGCGTGGCCGACGACTATACCCGGGAAAGCGGCGTGCGCGGCCTCGAACGCAAGCTGGCTGCTGTGACGCGCAACCTCGCCCGCCGCAAGGCCGGCAAAGAGCCCCTGCCCGCCACCATGGAGCCGGCCGAAATCCGCAAAATACTGGGCGCGGCCATATTCGACCGCGACCAGTACCAGGACAACGACACCGCCGGCGTGGTAACCGGCCTAGCCTGGACCTCGGTGGGCGGCGATATCCTGTTCGTGGAGAGCCTGCTGAGCCGAGGCCGCGGCAAGCTCACGCTGAGCGGTCAGCTCGGCGACGTGATGAAGGAATCCGCCATCACGGCGCTCAGCTACCTGCGCTCGCGGGCAGATGAAATCGGCATCGACTACCGCCTGTTCGAGCAGTACGACCTGCACATTCACTTCCCCGAGGGCGCGGTGCCCAAGGACGGCCCCAGCGCCGGTATTGCCATTTTCACCAGCATGGCGTCGGCCTTCACCCAGCGCCGGGTGCGCGCCCACCTGGCCATGACTGGCGAAATTACCCTGCGTGGCAAGGTGCTGCCGGTAGGTGGTATCAAGGAAAAGCTGCTCGCTGCCCGCCGCGCAGGCATGAAGGACATTATCCTGTGCCCAAAAAACCGCAAGGATATTGAGGAAATCCAGGAAGAATACCTCAAGGGCCTCACCATTCACTACGCCGACCGGGTGGATGATGTACTGCGCGTGGCTCTGCTCGACGAACTGGTGCCGCATCCGCAGAAACTGCCGGTGCGCGACGAGCCGGTGCCAGCTGTGGGCCCCAGCGTGGAAGTGCAGTAGGGGGTGTCGGACGCCAGATAAAGCATGACATTCTTTGTTATGTTCTTCAATACTGCCCAGTAATTCCTGACGATGCCCAAAAATCTGCTCCGAAGTACTTTCCGGGCCTCTGGTTGCGTTAGCTGCCGCAGCGGGTTATCCTCCCGCCGTACCTTAGTTATATGAAGCATCTCTCCGCGTACCGGCTAGCCGGTTTGGGTTTGTTATTGGGCGGATTGGGGCTGCGGCCGGCAGCGGCGCAGCAGCTGGGTGGTCGGGCCGTGTTTCCGTTTCTGGACCTGCCCCCAAGCGCGCACCTGGCTGCCTTGGGTGGCATGAACCCGTCGACCCGCACCGACGACCCCAGCATGCTGTATGGCAACCCGGCCTTGCTGAACCCCGACATGGACGGCCGCTTGGCCCTGAGCTATGTGGCCTACGTGGCCGACATCAAGCAGAGCACTGCCGCCTACGTCTTCAACACGGAGAAACTTGGGCGAATGGGGGTGGGCATCAGCTACCTCAACTACGGCAGCTTTGAGAGCTACGACCCGGCTGGCAACAGCCTGGGCACCTTTAATGTAAACGAGTACACGGTGGGCCTGTCGGACGCTTATACCAAGGGCAAATTCACTTTTGGCGCCACCGCCAAACTGGCCGTGAGCAGCATTGCGGGCAGCCGCTCGCTGGCCGGCGTAGCCGATGCAGGTGTGGTGTACAAGCACCCCACCGCCGATTTTACGGCTGGTCTGGTGGTGAAAAATGCGGGGTACCAGTTCGTCACCTACCCCGGTACCGACCGCGGCCGCTTGCCGCTCGACGTGCAACTCGGTGCCACTGTGAAGCCGGAGCACATGCCCGTGCGCTTTTCGCTCACCGCTCACCACCTGCAGCAGTGGGACATTCAATACCTCGACCCCAACGCCCGCGGCACCCTCGATGCCAGCGGCACAGAAAAGAAACCCACCCGCAGCTTTGGCGACAACCTGGCCCGTCACTTCACGGCCAGCGCGGCGCTGGTGCTGGGCCCCGGCCTGCAATTGCGCGTGGGCTACAACCACCTGCAGCGCCGTGAGCTCCGCCTCGAAAACACCAGCGGCAGCGCGGGCCTCAGCTTTGGGGCTATGGTAAAAATCAGCACCTTTCAGCTCGATTATACCCACGCCACGCTGCAAGCGGCGGGCTCCAGTGAGTACATCACTGTGTCCCGCAGCCTCGATTCGCTGTTTAAAAAGAAAGACAAAAGCACAACCCCAGACGCACCCAAAGCCACGCCCGACGGTGCCAAAACCCGGTACCGCAAAGTCGGTTCCTGACCCAACCGCGCGCCGAACCTTTCCCCGCGCTGCGCGGTATTCCGCGAAACAACTACCCATGCAAAAATTCCTTACCCCGGCTCAGATTGTGGCCGAGCTCGACAAGTACATTATTGGCCAGCATGAGGCCAAGCGCCACGTGGCCATTGCCTTGCGCAACCGCTGGCGTCGCCTGCACGCCCCGGCCGATATGCAGGCCGAAATAGTGCCCAACAACATCCTCATGATTGGGGCCACCGGCGTGGGCAAAACCGAAATTGCCCGCCGCCTGGCCCACCTCGCCGACGCCCCATTTGTGAAAGTTGAGGCCAGCAAATTCACCGAAGTGGGCTACGTGGGCCGCGACGTGGAAAGCATGGTGCGCGACCTGGCCGAGCAGAGCGTGAACCGTGTGAAGGCCCGCCGCCAAGAGGCCGTGAAAGCCCAGGCCGCCGACGCCGTAGAGGAAATCATCCTTGATGCCCTCATTCCGCCCATCAACCAACCCACGGGCGCCAAGACTGGCGTGGGCTTCGGTAGTGGGGGAGGAGACGAAACCCCATCGTCCGATGGCGAGTTGAACGAGCGCACCCGCGAGCGGTTCCGTCAGAAAATCAAGAATGGCGAGCTTGAAGACCGCAAAATCGAAATCCAGGTGGCACAGGGCGCCCCCAGCATTGGCATCATGGGCGCACCGGGCCTGGATGAAAATGCCATGTCGGGGCTGCAGGACATGCTGGGCAATATGATGCCCAAGAAGACCCGCAAGCGCAAAGTCACCGTGGCCGAGGCCCGTAAACTGCTGCTCGACGAAGAAGCCGCCAAACTCATCGACATGGACGACGTGAAGGATGAGGCCATTCGGCAGTGTGAAAACGCCGGCATCATCTTCATCGATGAAATTGACAAGGTGGCCAGCAGCGGCGGCAAAAGCGGCGGCTCCGGCCCCGATGTAAGCCGCCAGGGGGTGCAGCGCGACCTGCTGCCCATTGTGGAGGGTTCGGCCGTAAATACCAAGTATGGCATCGTCAACACCGACCACATCCTGTTCATCGCCGCCGGCGCCTTCCACGTTTCCAAGCCCAGCGACCTCATCCCCGAGCTGCAGGGCCGCTTCCCCATCCGCGTCGAGCTGCAAAGCCTCACCAAGGACGACTTCTATCACATCCTCAAGGAGCCCAAAAACGCCCTCACCAAGCAGTACGAAGCCCTGCTGAAAGCCGAGGAAGTGGAATTGACCTTCGACGATGCAGCCCTAGAGCGTTTGGCCGAAATTGCCTTCGAAGTGAATGGTGAAGTCGAGAACATTGGGGCCCGCCGCTTGCACACCGTCATGAGCCGCCTGCTCAACGACATTCTCTACGACGTGCCCGACAAAATTGGCGCCCACGCCCACATCCAAATCACGGCCGCCTTGGTGGATGAGCGCCTGCGTGATATGGTGAAGAACCGCGATTTGAGCCAGTATATTTTGTGAGTTTTTTAAGTAGTCGAGCAAAAGTAATTCGGCATCGGCCCGGTCCGACCGCCCCAGGCGGTCGGACCGGTTGAAGCACCTCCGGTTTTGCGCTGACGACAACCGGTCGGACCGCCTAGGGCGGTCGGACCGGGCCGGACGATGATCTGATTACTTCTGCTCGATTACTTAGATGCGCGCAAACGTAAAAAAAGCCCCGGCCAGATTGGCCGGGGCTTTTGTATGCAAGCTGGGTGCGGTGCTTGTTTATAGCACACGTACGCGCACGCGCTCTGGAATAATAGTCGTACCATTCTCTAGCGTGAGCAGGAAATAGTACTCAATTTGAGTGGGTGCCTGTGGGTTGGTCGACACCACGGGGTTAACCGTGGCAACGCCCGCACCTACGCGGGTCCGGTATTTGGAGTACGTATCCAGGTCTGAGGTAAAGGTGATGGTATTCGACCCATTTCCCTGGATTGGTGCCGCCGTGGTAGTGGCGGGGTTATAATTGTAAAGCACTGTGGGAGCACCGCTTTGCAGGTCGCGCAGGCCATTGTTGCCAGTCGTCACTTTTGTAATCTCCTTGATTTTGCCTTTATCGGCTGGAATGGAGAACGTAATCGAGAAAGAGCCGGCGGGAGCAGTGGCGAAAAATACCGGAAAGCGCTCGAATATGTTGAAGTTTGTCACCGTCACCGGAATATCGGCATAGCTTGGCGCTAGCGGGTCCAGGTTGTTGTTGTCGTAAGCCTTTTTGCAGGAGACCGCGCTTGCGGCTAGCAAAACCAGGACGAACAGGTTTATGAGTTGCTTTTTCATGTCGAAAATCGGATGAGAAATTAAACGAAGGGGTGCTTATTGCGCCCACCACACCGGCGTGCTGGTCCGGATATTCTTATCCAAACCTTCGGCGTTTGTGTTTGAATTCAATTCCGAATTGGGGTACGGAATGCGACGGGGGATAATAGATGGGTCATCACCAGCAGCATTGGTCACCACTTGCAAGCGAGGGAAGCCCGTGCGGCGGTAGTCGTTGTAAGCTTCGTAGCCGTTGCCCACCCAAGCAATCCATTTCTGGGTAATAATCTGGTTTTGGGCCAGCGTGGCGTTGGTGCTCAGCAGGGCAACCCGCGGGTTGGCCGTGAAGTAAGCCGTCACGTCCGCATCGGGTACGCCCGCCTTGGTCATCGAAGCGCGAATAGCGCTTTGGTAAAGCGACTGGGCCGTGGTGCCGGCTGGCAGGGTGAAGCCAGGCAGACCCTGTACTGCCGACTCAGCCAGGATAAACAGGCGCTGGAAGTTGGTGAGCAAGCGCACGGGCGCTTCGCCCTGCGTACCGCGGATGTACACGTTGTAGCGCGAGCGGTTGGCCCGGGCGGGCACTACGTTGGGAGAGCCGTTCTGGAAGCCGGTGAAAATACCTAAGGGGGTAGTGGTAGCGGACGTATTGGCCGGGGTCGTGTTAAAATAGATGGGCAGGCGCGGGTCGCGGCGCACACTCATGCTGTCGAGCAGGCGCTGGCTCAGCATCTGGTCGTCGGGGCGCGTCACAAAGTTGTACTGGTACAACGGGTTCTGGTTCGTGGTCGACGTGCCAAAGGGAACCTGGAAGTCGTTGCCATTACTGGCAATGGCACCGGCTGCTGCCTGCGCAATGATGGAACCAGCCAGTGCCGGCTCCTTCTTGCTGATGGTGTTGGCTAGCTTAAGCAGCAGCGAGTTGCCCATCTGCTTCCACTTATTCAGGTCGCCGCCATAAACCGGGTCGTCGCCTGAGGGCTTCAGGGCGCTGGGTTTGTCGAGGTCGGCCAGGCCGCTTTTCACCAAATCAAACAGGCTCTGGATGCCTTTGGCTTGGTTGCCTTTGTAGATGTCTTCCTGCTTGTCGAAGCGGGGCGTTAAATTCGCCAGGCCCTGCAACGCCTGCGAGTAGGGGACGTCGCCATAGAGGTCGGTGGTAAGGGCAAAGTTGTAGGCCTGTATCAGCTTCGCGATGCCCGTATAGGCGGGGCTGCTTTTCTGCGTGCTCAGGTCAACGAGCTGCTTGGTGTCATTCAACACGCCTCCGTACAGCTCGCCGTTCCACTGGTTGTCGAACGAGCCCCGAATGTTATACACGTCGTAGGTCGCGGGCTGGTTGGCGATACCGGCCTGGTGCTGCATCAGCAGCGAAGTAACGCGGCCCAAATCATTAGCGTTGGCAAAACCCGTCGTGAGCAGCGTGCTGGTCAGGAGTACGGGCAAGCCTACAGCTTCAGGGCTGTTGGGGCTTGTGTTAACGTCCAGAAATTCGTCTTTCTTGCAACTCGTGGAGGCGAACGCCACACTTGCTGCCAGGGCAAGGCCCCAAAATTGATGCTTTTTCATATAAAAAGAGCGTAGTCTAATTAGAAAGTAAAGCGCAGGTTAACCCCGTAGTTGCGCGTATTTGGCGGACCCTGCAGTTCTAGGCCGCGAATGTTGCCGGCACCTTGGGTGTTGGTCTCGGGGTCGAAGTTGGCATTGGGTGCGAAGTAGTACAGGTTGCGGCCCGAGAGGGTGATGCTGGCCTGGCCAAAAGGAGTTTTTTCGAGCAACGCTTTGGGAACGCTGTAGCCAATGGAAGCTTCGCGCAAGCGGTACACGCTTGCATCGTACACGTTGAATTCGCTTTGCAGACCGCCAATGGCGCCGTAGTACTGTTGGGCGTCAATCTGGATGTTGTTCTCACGGTAAGAGCCGTCGGGGTTGCGAATAACACCGGGGATAACGCGGGGAGCCTCGCGGTTCACAGCCGTTTCAGCCAGCGAGCCATTCGACTTCAACACAGCATTAGAGAAAGAGAGCAACTGAGCACCATAGCTACCATCAACCAAGAACGACAGCGACACGCCACGGTAGTTCAGGGTGTTGGTAATACCACCCTGCCACTGCGGGTTAGGGTTCGCCAGAATCGAGTTCGGAACGGTGTTCGAATCGAACGAGCCCGTAGCCGGGTTAATTACGTAGCGGCCTACCACGCTGGGGTCGTTGGCCTTGCCCGTAGCGGGGTCGGTAGCGGGTACCCGGGGTACTTTGCTGCCGATAATGATACCGTAAGGCTGGCCCACCTGGAACGAGGGAACGCTGCCAATGAAAGCGCTGCCGTCCACCGAAGCCGTCGTTACATCGGGAGCGATGGATTTAACCTCGTTTTTGATGTGGGTAAAGTTTACGTTAATATCCCAACGGAAATTCGAGGTCCGAACCGGATTTACAATCATCAAAGCTTCAAAGCCTTGGTTATCCACGCGGCCCACGTTGGTAAAGCGCGAAGTGTAGCCAGTTGAGGCTGGAGTGGTTACCGGAATAATCTGGTTCTCGCTAATCGTTTTAAAATAGGATAGGTCAAACGTTAAGCGGTTTTTGAAAAAGCCCAGGTTGGTGCCCACTTCGTACGACTTGGTGAATTCTGGCGTCAAAGTCGTGCCACCACCCAATCTGTTGCTAATGCCAAAGCCTGAGTAAGTGGTGCCGTTGATGGTAAACGGAAAGCTGATGTTGCCAACGTTGTTGCCCAAGGCAGTCGAGTTGTAGTAAGTAGCCAAGCTATATGGGTCAGCATCCTTACCTACGCGTGCCGCATTAGCACGAATCTTACCATAGGTAAATATATCGTTGGAAATCTTGAACGCATCGGTAAACACGAATCCTACAGTAGCAGCGGGGTAGAAAAATGTTCTATTCGCTACTGGCAGCGTCGATGACTCGTCAAACCGGCTCGTCAACTCCACAAACAGGTAGTTGTTGTAGGCCAGGGATAATTGTCCGTAGTAGCCTAGCAGGCGGCGCACGCTCGAGTTCTCGCCCGAAGCGGTGAATTGCGTACCGACCTGCGCATTGTAGAACTGGAAAGCCAACGCGTCGGCCTGCGACTGAATGTTTTCAAACCGAACCTGATTGACGTTCTGGCCGAGCAGCAGGTTAGCATTCAGGCCTTCAGTGATGATGTTATCCTTTTTCAGCGTAACGAGCAGGTCGCCGTTTACTTGGCTGCGGTAGATGGCCTGGTCGAGTACCTGCCCACCGGGCACGCGGGCCGAGCCAATGGCAAAAATCTGCTTGCGGCGGTCGGTGTACGTATCAAGGCCGGCCCGGTAAGTCACGTTCAGCCAAGGTGCCACGTCGTAGCTGACGTTGGCCACATTGATGAAACGCGTCAGGTTAGAAGTGGTGGGGTTGTTACGCAAGTTGAAATAAGGGTTGTCGGCGCCCGGGAAGAAAATGTTGAAACCGGTGATGGGGTCCTGCGAAGGGAGGCCCTGCAGGTTGTAGCTGCGCGGAATGGCCGGCAACTGGCCAAAAGCCGAGCTACCGTTGCCAATCAGCGGGCCTACCTGGTTGGTTTGCACGAAGTTTACCGAGCCACCCACGCGTAGCTTGTTGATAAGCTTCACGTTGCCGCCCAGCTGCACGCTGGTGCGCTTGAGGCTAGAGTTTTCGGTGATGCCTTTCTGGTCCGTGTTGTTGACGTTGAGCGACACGTTCTGGTCGGCCGTACCCCCCACGATGTTCACACCGTTGCTAAGGATGCGACCCTGGCGATAGAAATCGCGAACGTTGTTGTAAGGCTGGTAGGGCAGCGTTGAGCCATCCGTCAGCAATAGGCCATTGGCCAAGCTGGGCGTAGTGCCATAGCGTGGGCCGAAAGAAGCGCGCGAAGCTGTATTCACGTCGCCCAGGCCACCAGTGGTGGTTACCACGCCCTGAGTGCCCTGGCCATAGTCGTTCTGTAGCTTGGCCAAGCCGTACACGTTCGACACGTTGAGGCTGGAGGTAACGGTTACCTCCGTTTTGCCCTTGGCATTGCGGCCCGTTTTGGTGGTGATGATGATAGCGCCAGATGCAGCCCGCGAGCCGTACAGGGCCGCAGCCGCCGGGCCTTTCAGGATGTTGATGCTTTCAATCATCTCGGGGTCGATGTCGAGGGCGCGGTTCGAGGTCTGGGCACCGCCCAGCGTGCCGAGCGGGCCGCCGTTGGTCCGGTCGAGGTCGTTGCTAATCGGAATGCCGTCGACAATAAACAAGGGCTGGTTGTTGCCTTGCAGCGAAGTAATACCGCGGATGTTGATGTTGGTCGACGAACCGGCTAGGCCGCTGGCGCCCGTGATGTTTACACCGGCAACCTTGCCTTGCAGGGCGTTCAGCACGTTAGGCTCCGATTTCTGCGAAATCTGGTCGGCTTTAATTTCCTGCGTAGCGTAGCCCAGCGAGCGTACATCCTTTTCAATGCCAAGGGCCGTTACTACGACCTCGCTCAGCTGCTTGTTATCCTGAACAAGCGCAACATTCAACTCTGCAGCAGTGCCAATGGGCCGCTCCTGCGTTGCCATCCCAACCGAAGAGAAAACGAGCGTCCCGCCTGCTTCTGGCACTGACAAAGTGAATTTGCCATCTGAGTTGGTGGAAATGCCGGTAGACGTTCCTTTCAACAGCACCGTGACGCCGGGCAGCCCTTCACCGGATGTTTGGTCGGTGACCCGGCCCGATATGGTACGCGTTTGCGCGAGCACCCCGGTGAGGAAAGTAAACATGAGCACCAAGCTCATGAGTAGTGATTTTTTCATGGTAAAAAATTAAAGTGGTGGGATGAGTACAAAATGGTAATGAAACGGCAACTCTGCTCAAAAATAAACGATGTATCGCACATTACGATGCGAAAAGTTTAATGAATGCACACAATTCCTTCAACACATTAAATACAATGAGTATTGAAGGAATTTAAAACCACTATCTACAAGATATATAAATTTTTTAACAATGCGCTGGTTATCAATGTTCATTTAGTTGGCTTTATACGCACGGCTCCGACAGATATGCCACGTTTTCTTTCCTAAAAATTTTGCCTGCTCAGATGCTTTAGCACAGAATGTTGTGGCCGAGCCGTGACTAAACATGACGCGACCTGCATACCGAAGGGCTTTGCAGAGCTTGAATATAAGTAAAAGAAGCTTGCGCAACAATGAGCAAGCTTCTTCTACTTATACGACGGAGCCGTAGGAAATGGTTTCCTCTAGTTACGGGTCATGAGCGTGTTCACGGCCAACTCGGTGGATGGAATGGGCCACACGTAGTTGGTAGAAGTGTTGGGAATGGCCGGCACCGACCCTTTGCCCGGGATGGTAGCATTCAGGCGCATGATGTTGGTGTTGCGCAGGCCTTCGCCCAGAAACTCGATGCGGCGCTCCAGCAGAATAGCTTCGGCCAAGTCGCTGGCGGCGGCAAAGCTGGCGGCACTATATACCCCGGCTGGGTTCGAGCGGCCGCGCACGGCGTTGAGCAGGGCCAGGGCTTGCGGGTCGACGGCATTGGCGGTGCGCACGCGGGCTTCGGCCAAATTCAGCAACACCTCGGCGTAGCGAATCACGGGGGCCCGGTCGGTGAATGGATTGGGGCTGCCCGTAGGGTATTTTTTCAAAAACGACTCCGTGCCTACCGTCGCTACCAATGCCGTGCGGCGGGCATCGGTGGCCACGAAGCCGGGGTTGGTGAGAATGCCGCCCGCGCCGCCGTTCAGGCTGTATTCGCCGTTGCCACCCAGCGAGGTGGGCAAGAAGTAGAAGGCCAGCTGATTCTGGGTGCCGGGCGCGTCCTGGGCCGTGAAGGGAAAGGACAGGATGCTTTCAGCGGTTTCCTGCGGCGGGGCAAACACGGCGGCTACCGAGGCGCTCAAGGCATGGGGTACGCCGCTGGGGGCCACGAAGGGCGCGGCGGCGGGCACCAACTTGTTGGCTTCGGTAATCACGTCGGCGTAGCGGCCCATGCTCAGGTACACCCGCGTTTTGAGGGCGATGGCCGTATTGCGGTGGGCACGCGACACTGGCGAGGTGCCCGTGGGATACGTAAGGGGGAGGTTTTGCTCGGCAAAATCAAGGTCTTTTAGAATCTGGGTGTACACTTCGGCTACCGTGCTGCGGGCCAGGTTGTTGTTGGTGTCGTCCACTTCAGCCTTCAGGCGCAGGGGCAGGCCGGGCTTGCTGCCGTTGCCGTCGGCGTAGGGCCGGGCGTAGAGCTGCAACAGCGTGTAGTAGCTCAGGGCGCGCAGCAGCCGGGCTTCGCCGCGGTAGTTGTTGGCCGTGGCCGCGAAGTTGGCTGGGAAGGCCGGCGCCACAAAGTTCGAAGCGTTGGCATCGAGGCCGTCGAGAAACACGTTAATTTGGTTGATGGCCGCGTATCCGAAGCCCCAGGTGTTGACAACATCGTTCTGCGATGCTTCCGTAAGCGTGTGGTTCCACACGAGGAGCCCGGTCACGCCGTTGGACGTGCGGTTGAGGAAGTCGTTAGCACGAATGTCGCCGTACACCTGCACCCGGCCGCCCAGGAAACCGCCCGTCTTCACGTAGCTGTAGAGGTTGTTGTTTTGCTGGGCCACGCGGGCCGGGGTGCTGAACACCACTTTGTCGGACAACGACGCCGTGGGCTGCGGATTCAGGCGGGCTTCCTGGCAGGCAACTGTGCCCAAGGCCAGCATCGCCGCGCAAACGGCAGCGGCCATTGTTTTAGTAGTTAGCATACTCATCGTGTGGAAAGGCCGTTAGAAACCAATGTTGAAACCTGCGGTGAACGTGCGGGCCTGCCCAACCGAGTTGCGGTCGACGCCCGCGCCAGTGTTGCTGCCGCCATTGCTTGAAATCTCCGGGTCGATGCCCGAGTATTTAGTGAGCAGCAGGGCATTCTGCACCTGCACATACACGCGGGCGTTGGCCACGCTCAGCCGGCCGAGTAGGGTGGGGCTGAAGGTGTAGCCCAGCGAAACCTGCCGCAGGCGGGCAAAATCGCCCTTTTCTACGTTCGACGACATCACCAGGGCCGAGCCGTTCGACACGTTGTCGCCGTACACCACCCGGGGCCACTTGGCGTTGGGGTTGTCAGCAGTCCACCGGTCAAGAATGTCGGTTTGGTTGTTCCAGAAGCGCTGGTCGTGCAGGCCGGCCTTGGAGCCGTTGTAAATGTAGTTGCCGCCCGAAAACTGCACGAACACGCCCAGGTCGAGGGCTTTATAGCGGAACGTGTTGTCGAGCCCGCCGTACCAGGTTGGCAGCACGGGGCCGTAATAAACGCCGTCGCTCAGTTGGGTAGGGGCCGTGGTGGGCTTGCCATCCAGCGTCGTCCACCCGGTGCCCAGGTGCTCATACTGCACTACCGTGCCATCGGCTTTCTGAAGTAGGCGGCGGCCGTTGGCCGGGTTCACGCCCAGCGAGGGCACCGCCAGGATTTCGCCCACCGACTGGCCTACCCGCGTGTAGTTAGCGGTTTCGAGGCCCGAGGTAGCGGTGCCGATGCGCTGCCCGTCGAAGGCCAGGGTCAGGACGCGGTTTTTGAGCGTGGTTACATTGCCGCTCACCGTCCAGTTGAAGTTGGTGCCCTGGATGGCATTGTAGCGCAGGTTGAATTCAATGCCCGTGTTTTGCATCGCACCCACGTTGGATAACAGCACATTGCCCAACACGCCAGGGCCAGGAGCGCCGGTGGCTACATTGGGAATGCCTTTGGAGGGTGACTGCGGCACATTCAGAATCAGGCCGTCTACTAAGTTGCGGTAGTAGGCAACGTCGCCGGTTAGGCGGTCCTGGAAAAAGCCGAACGAAGCCCCAACATCGGTTTTCTTGCTGGTTTCCCACGTCAGGTTGGGGTTGCCGGCGTTGCTGAAAAACAGCGACGAGCCGGTTCCGTAGAGTCCGGCTCCGTATAACTGCAGCGCCACGAAATCATCGATGCCTTGGTTGTTGCCCACACTGCCGTAGCTGCCGGTTAGCTTCAGGAACGAGAACGTATTGGCAAACGCCGAGTTCTTCCAGAAGTCCTCTTCCGATACGACGTAGCCAAGTGAAGCCCCATAGAAGTTGCCGTATTTTCGGGAAAAGGCCGAATAGCCGTCGCGGCGCACGTTCAACGTAGCCAAGTACTTGCGGTTGAAATTGTAGTTCAGCCGCCCAAAGAAAGATACCAAGTAGTTATTGCCCTCCGCGTTGCCATCGACGGCAATGTTGGTAAAGCCGCCTTGGTAATTCGTGTAGAAAGGGTCGGAAATACCGGTTCGGCTGGCTCCCCAGCGCAGCACCGCAGTAGACTGCTGCTCGTTGCCGAGCAACAGCGATAAGTTGTGCTTTTCACCAAACGTGCGGTCGTACTGCGCGGTGTTCTGCCAGTTCCACCGCTTGTTGGTGCGGTAGTAGCTGGCTGCTTGTCCGCCCAGTGACTGGCCGTCACCCGCCAGGCTGGTGAGGAAAGACTTGTCTTCGAGCGAGATGTTATTCAGGCCGTAGCTGGTGCGCACGTTCAATCCCTTCACCAGCTCCCAGTTGGCGTACACGCTGCCCTGAATTTCGTTGCCGTCCGACGTAAAGGAGTTGTAAGCCAAGTCAACCAGGGGGTTGTAGAAGTTGGGAATCAGCGGGGAGCCCGCTGGGCCACCGGGGTTCAGGTTAGGGCCCGCCCCAATGCCGGCTCCACCGGGGTTGATGTTGAAGCTGCCATCGGGGTTGTAAGGTGAAATATTGGGTGGCAGCGCCAGGGGCAAGCGGCCCAGGCCGCCCGTGCCAAAAGCGCCATTGCCCACCGAGCCCGAGTTAGGGGAAGAGTTATTGGTGTTGGAATAGCCCACGCGCATCCCCACCGTGAAGGAGTCGAATAGCTTGTGGTCCAGGTTCAGGCGGGCCGAAACCCGCTTAAACTCGTTGCGCTGCAGCATGCCTTTCTGGTCGGTGTAGCCCACCGACGAGTAAAAGCTGGTTTTTTCGGTGCCGCCCGAAAAGTTTAGGTTGTGCGACTGCGAGAAGCCGGTGCGGTATACGTAGTCGTACCAGCGCGTGTCGGCGGTCACGCCGTTGGCATCGGTGGCGCGGAAGCCCTCGATGTTGGTGCCGGCAGCCCCCACCGCTACCCGGTTGGCGTTGAGGTTGCGCACGGCCTCGTTCTTGATAGTGATGTAGTCCTGCGCGCCGAGCACTTCGTACAGGCGCACCGGCTTGCTCCAGCCCACCCACGTGTCGTAGCTGAGGTGGCTCTGGCCTTTCTTGCCTTTCTTGGTGGTTACCAGAATCACGCCGCCGGCGGCCCGCGAGCCGTAGATGGCCGTGGCCGAAGCATCTTTCAATACCTCCATGCTTTCAATGTCGGCCGGGTTCAGGTTGCTGAGCGGGTTGTTGGGCACGCTGCCCACCGCCGAGGTATTGCCACTGTAGGCCGGAATGCCGTCAATTACTACCAGCGGAGCCGAACTCAGCGTGATGGAATTCGTGCCCCGGATGCGAATCACGGGCGGGTTGTTCAGCACGCCGTTGGGGGTGGTGATGTTCACCCCCGGCGCCCGGCCCTGCAAGGCTTGGTCGAAGCTTTGCACCGGGGCAGCGGCAATCTCCTTGCCCGTGATGGTGGCCACATTGCCCGTTAGGTCGCGGCGCAATTGGGTGCCGTAGCCAACCACCACAACTTCTTCGAGCCCGGTCGACGCCGTGGCCAGCGTTACGTTGATGACGGACTGGTCGCCAATGGCTACTTCCTTTTTGTCGTAGCCTACAAAGGAGAACACCAGGGTGGTTCCCGACGACGGCACCGACAGCGAGTACTTGCCGTCGGCATCGGTTGAAGTGCCTTGGGTTCCGCCTTTCACAATAACGGTTGCGCCGGGTATCGATGCTCCATCGGTGCCCTTCACGCCGCCCGAGATGGTTCGGTTTTGCGCCTGCAGGCCATGAGCCCCCAGGGCGAAGACCCAGAAGAAAAGAAACAGTAAATGCTTTTGCATAATGGTCAGAAAAGGTGAGTGATTTAAACAGCTTTTATGGTGCCGCCAAGATAGAAGAGAAATGGCACAGCAAATGACTTATGTGAATATAACATTTGGATGCATTTGCTTAATAGCCAATGTGTCTTGATGCATGCTCGGTACCATAGATGCCGGAGAGCTTATCAATGCATATCAATAATTGTGAATGCTTGTATACTGAATACACCCCGTTCTCATTTTTAATTAAAAAAGGCCCCACTGCATAGCTGTGGGGCCTTTTGAAACAAGTTTAAAGGGGTATTACTTAATGCCTTCTAGCAGTGAGATAGTAAACCACACATGAAGCCAGCGACAAATCGATGCTCGGTTGGTAAGGATTCGTTGCTATTCCAGTACCAGCATGCGGCTGGCTGCGGCCTTTCCGTCTACGGTCAGGCGCACCACATATAGCCCTGGGTGAGCCGCGCCCGCTTCCCATCGCAACGTATTGGCCCCGGCAGGCAACAGGCGAGCGGCCTGTGCTGCTACACGGCGACCCAGGTTATCGAACATTTCCAGCTGTACGAGCCCACTATGGGGCAGTGCAAAGGATGCCTCGGTGTGGCCGCTGGCTGGGTTGGGGTAGAGGCCGAAGCCCGTAGCCAGGTCCGTACGTTCGCGCACGGCCGTAGCCACGCCGCTGGTACCTGCCACTGCGATGTCGCGGGCCGCCAGTCCATTGCCGATAGCGCCTACCAAAGTAGTCGCGCCGGTCGTCAGGTTCACGGTGTAGAGGCTGGTACTGGCGGTAGTGGTGTTGGCTACCAGGTAGGCCGTGTTGGTACCGGCCGCCGACGAGAAGATATCGAGGTCGATATTGGGTGTAGTCGTGTTGGCTACAATACCGGTAGCTCCCACCGTATTCAGCGTGCCGTTGTTAGGCGGAATCTGGGTGGTGAGAATGTTCAGGCTGAGGTCGTAGTTGTGGAGGGTCGTGGCCGTGGCAGTGGTGCCGGCTACGCTATTGGTGTAAGCCGAGGCGCCAATGTTGGGCGTGGCAGCGGCATTGGCATCGCCAGCGGCGTAAGCTAATTGCGTGTCGGTGGCCGCTACGGTGCCATCAATGGGGTTGAGGCGGAAGTTGGCGCGGCTACCCGACGTTACCCGGATGCGGTCGACCATAGGGTTAAAGTCGAAGCCAACCTTGCCCGCGCCCAATGCCAGGGCAATGGGCGTAGTGTTCACGGCGGTAACAACTCCGGTCGTGCTATTCAGCGAGTACAGCGTATAGCTTTGAGCGGTAGTATTATAGCCTAGCGCATAGAGGGTATTGGTAGCCGGCCGAATGTCGAGGCCCACCAGCGTCTGGGTAGCGTCCATGCCGGTGATGCCAACAGAAGTCCGAATCAACCCTGGCTGCCCTGTATCGAAGGTGAGCAGGTTGGTGCCAGCGAGTGCATAGGCCAGTTGTCCGGTAAGGGCCGGCAGCGTGGCGGGCCGGCTGATGGCAAAGGCAATGTCGGTAACCAGGGTGCCAACCGGGCCTACTGTGCCAACAGCCGTCATGTTCGCTCCCGTGATGAAGTCCAGGGTGTAGAGCTGCGTGCTGGGCGCGGCAGTAGTACCGGTGGCAATGGTGAGGTAAGCACCGTTGGTGCGGGAGGTTGGGTCAAAATAAATGTCAAGGTCCGTAGCCAGGGCCGTGGCCGTATTCACGGTAAGGGCGGTGCGGCTGTTGAGCGTGCCGTTGTTCGGCGGGTCTTGGGAGGTGTAGCGGCTGTTGGCCTCGTCGATGTCGTAGAGCACCGTGTTGGTAGCGCCAATAAAGGAGTTGCCATAGGCCACGGCACCCACACCCGGGGTTTGCGCGGCGTTGGCATCGGTGGTGGCGTAGGCCAGGTTGGTATCGGTAGCGGCAATGCCGCCGGTATTGGGGTTCAGGCGGTAATTACTGTTGTTGCTGCCAGTTACCCGAATGCGGTCTACGGTAGGGTTGAAGTCGAAGCCTATACGGTTCAGAGTTGTTCCCAAATTAAGCGTAATGGTCGCGCCTATGGCAGTCAGGGCACCGGTGGTGGGATTTAGGGTGTACAGTTGAGCCTGTGTGCCCGTTGCGGTGTAGCCAAGCGCAAACAACTGGCCGGTGTTGGGTCGGGTATCGAGACCCACCAGTGTTTGCCCGGCAGTAAGGCCCGTGACAGGAACTGTGGCCGTGAAAGTGCCCGGAGCCGTGGCCTGGAAGGTGGCCAGGCTGGTAACAGCGCTAGCGGTGCTCACCAGGCCGTATACTGTTTGGGCCTGAGCCGCACCGGTCGAAAGTCCCAATGCAGCCAGCCCCAGCAGGGTGCACCGTAGGGTGGAGGGGCAAAAAGTAGTTTTCCGGAGCATGTTGTGCGAAGAATAAAGAATGTAGAAATGGATTGCCAGCGCCCGCCGCATGCGGGCATCTCTATCATCCTACGTTCACCGCTTGCAACTAGGATTCAAGTAAAATTTATTTTAACCTGCTTTTAATGCATTGATTTTCGAAAAGGTAGCGTAGTTCCTCTTCGCCCATTCTTTTGCTGGCCAGAATAAAAAAGGTGGCAACCCTGCGGCCGCCACCTTCTCTCAAACTCATAGCCTGCGCTTTTGCCCTACCACGGCACCGGCTGCCCCTGCCAAGTCACAAAGCTGCCGTTTTCTTCGGCGTGCAGCTGCTCGGCCAGCCGGATAATGCCACGGGCCGAATCGGCCGGTTCCTGGGTGGCGTGTTCGCCGCCCATTTCGGTGCGCATCCAGCCCGGGTCCACGAGTACCGAAATCAGGCCCATGTGGCCAATTTCGGCGGCCAGGCTGCGCATATACATGTTCAGGGCAGCTTTGCTGGCGCTGTAGTGGTAGGGGTCGCCGGTGGCTTTCCAGGTGAGCGAGCCCTGGCCCGACGAGATGCTGAGAATGCGGCCCTTGCGGCCAGCGCGCAGCAGCGGCAGCAGCGCCTGCGACACCAGCAGCGGCCCAATGGCATTCACCTGCATCGTTTCAATAGCGTCGTCGTGGGTGAGCTGCCCCAGGCGCTGGTGGTCATCGCCCGACCCCGCGTGCGGATACACGCCAGCGTTGTTAATAAGCACGTCGAGGGCGTCGGCATTTTCCTGGGTAGTAGCCACAGCGGCGGCAATGGAAGCCGCGCTGGTCACATCAAGCGGTAGCAGCACGAGGCGGTCGGCGTACTGCTGCTTCAGCGTTTGCAGTTCGGCGGCAGTAGCAGGCTGGCGGCTGGCCGCAAAAACCTGGTCGCCACGTTCCAGATACTGGCGGGTAAGTTCGAGGCCCAGACCGCGGTTGGCTCCGGTGATGAATGCGCGCATGTGGTGATTGGAGGATTAGCTAGAAGAATAGGGGCCGAAGTTTACGCATAAAAGCCCGCCCAGCGGCAACGGTTGCATAGCGCCTTTGGCAAAATGAACCCAATTTGATGCTTCTTTTGGCCTGCTAACTACAACAAGCTTCTCCCGTTATGGTCGTTTCAATTGCCAGCCTTTCTGCCACCGAAGCCCGCGCGCTACTCCCGCAGCTACACGCGTTACTCCAAGATGCCGTCGACTCAAACGCTTCGGTCGGCTTTATGCCGCCTCTGGTGGCGGCCGAAGCCCACGAATACTGGCAGAGCGTCGTCGCGGCCATGGATGCCGGGCACCGGGTACTACTGGTAGCCCGTACTCCCGATGGGAACCAACTGCTGGGTGCCGTACAACTGGACTTGGCCACTCGTCCCAATTCGCTGCTGCGCGCCGAGGTCTCGAAGCTGCTGGTGCACACGCGAGCGCGCCGCCAAGGCATTGCCCGCCAGCTAATGGAAGCACTGGAAGCGCAGGCGCAGCAACTGGGCCGCAGCACCCTCATCCTCGATACGCGGCACGGCGATGAAGCCGAGTTGCTATATCAGAGCATGGGCTACCAGTTCGTAGGCGCTATTCCGGCGTATTTCATCAACTACGATGGGCAGCCGCATGCCACGGCGGTGTATTACAAACTGCTCACGAGTTAAGAATAGGAATTGGGATAGCAACCATTGGCCGAATTTGAGCATCCAATCAACCAAATCAGCTCATTTTTCCGCAATGTTTCTCCCGCGTTTATTCTTTTTTCTGGCCTTATTTGCTAGTCTCATATTCCCCGCCTTTGCGCAAGACGCCCTGCTAACCGGCCAGGTGCAGTCTCAGGGCGACAAGGCCGCCATTCCGTTTGTCAACATTGGCATACGCGGAAAAAACACGGGCACTGCAGCCGACGCGAACGGCAATTTTTTCCTGCGCATCCCGCCCAGTCAGGCCAACGATACGCTCACTTTTTCGGCCATTGGCTTCCAAGAACAGTCTTTGCCTATTGCCCAAATAATTGGACACCAGCAGCATACATTCTTGCTAGTGGAGAAGCCGACGGCCTTGCACGAAGTAGTGATACTGGGCCGGACGGCCAAGGTGCGCCGAATCGGAACCACAACGCACAATCCGTTCCTCTGGGGCCGAGTGGATAATCGCGAAACGCACGACATCGTTGAGTTCGTCAAATTTATTCCGCTGCGCAACATTCCATCGGAACTGCTAGAGGCGCATATTTTTCTCCGCTACCCCACAGTCGATACCGTTACGTTTCGCCTCAACCTCTACCGTGCCAAGGAAGGTTTTCCCGGTGAACGACTCGTTGAGCAGACCGTTTTGGTGCGCACGGCCGTGCAAAATGGCTGGCTGAATATCGACTTAACCAAGTATACTTTGAAGATGCAGGATGACTTTTTTTTGGGATTCGAATTTTTGCCTGGGAAGAAAATTGCCGGGCCTCTTTCCACAAAGAAATTTGCTGCACCCATTCTAAGCTATGGAGGACAGTTTGGTGGCGCGGCCATTTCCCGCACCAGCAGCCTGGGAGCCTGGAAGCGCGAGCCTGGTGCGTCACTCTCAGCCTATGTGACGGTGAAGCAATAACTTATAGTCGATAAAAATGCTGTTTACGATGAATAAAACCGCGGTTATCGCATTACCGTCAGACCGCTACGCTTGTATCATCAACTCATTTCCCTTCAATAGAAAAGCGCGACCATTCTCATGGCCGCGCTTTTCTATTGAAGGGAAATGAGTTGTCTTTACCCCGCCGCGATGGCTTTGCGGCGGCTGGCGCGGGGCAGGCGTTCGGCGCCCAGCTCGAGCAGCTCCTCGTCGCGCTCAGTCTTTTTAATGGTCCAGCTCAGCGAGTACAGGTCTTTGCGGCGGTCGCGCAGGTTTCGTACGGCGCCGCTGGTGTTCAGGTCTTTTAGCAAGTCCAGGTCGAGGTCGGCAATGAGGGTCATCTCCGTGTTCGGGGTGGCTTCGGCCACAATGGCATCGTGCGGGAAAGCGAAGTCTGAAGGGCTGAACACGGCCGACTGGGAGTACTGAATGTCCATGTTCTCGACACGCGGCAGGTTGCCCACCGAGCCGGTGATGGCCACGTAGCATTCGTTCTCAATGGCCCGGGCCTGGGCGCAGATGCGCACGCGCTGGTAGGCGTTCTTGGTATCGGTCCAGAAAGGCACAAACAGGATTTTCACGCCCTCGTCGCTCAGCATGCGGGCCAGCTCCGGAAACTCCACGTCGTAGCACACCAAGATGCCGATTTTGCCAAAGTCGGTGTCGAAGCACTTGAGCTTGTCGCCGCCGCGCATGCCCCAATAGCTGGCCTCGTCGGGCGTCACGTGCAGCTTGTACTGCTCGTCCACGGTGCCGTCGCGGCGGCAGAGATAGGCCACGTTGTGCAGCTTGCCGTCCTCGTACACCGGCATCGAGCCGGCCACGATGTTGATGTTGTAGCTCACTGCCAGCTCCATCATTTTTACTTTGATGGGCTCGGTGAAGGCCGCCATGGCCCGGATGGCCACCGCTGGCGAGTCCTGGTTGGTGAGGGCCATGAGCGGGGCATTGAAGAACTCCGGAAACATCACGCAGTCAGCCTTATAGCCGCTCACCGTGTCCACGAAAAACTCCATTTGCTGCAGCAGGTCCTCCAGGCTGCGGGTGGCGCGCATCTGCCACTGCACAATGCCGATGCGCACGTTCGATTTTGTGTTGCCGATGAGCTTTTCCGTCTCTTCGTAGTAGACGTTAATCCACTCCAGCAGCGTGGCAAAGGCCTTCGATTCGGAGTCGTAAGGCAAATAGCCGCGGATGATTTTGCGGACGTGAAACTCGTTCGAAAGCTGGAAGGTGAGGATAGGGTCGACCACTTCTTTGTTGCGCACCATTTCCACGTATTTGGCGGGCGTCATCTCGTTGGCGTAATTGGCATAGCCGGGTATGCGGCCGCCGGCCACCATGGCGCGCAGGTTTAGGTTCTCACACAGCTCCTTACGAGCATCGTACAGGCGGCGGCCCAGGCGCAGGCTGCGGTACTCGGGGTCCACAAAAACATCGACGCCGTACAACGTGTCGCCGTCGTCGTCGTGGGTATCGAACTTGCCGTTGCCCGTGATTTTGGCGTAGGTGTGTTTGTCGCCAAACTTGCTGTAATCGACAATGATGCCGAGGGCCGCCGCCACCAGCCGGCCATTGTCCTCGATGCCAATCTGGCCTTCGGGAAACTTGCGGAGCAGGGCCGCAAACTCGTCGGCGGCCCAGGCCCCTTCCATGTTGGAATACACCTTGTCCATGATTTCCTTTACCTCCTTAAAATCGGAACGGCGCAGGGTGCGCAGTACCAGCTTGTGGGCCGGCACAGCGGTGGGGGTCAGGCGCTCGACAGGCACCGCCGGGGCGGGCTTGCCTACCTTTTTGGCATGCCCGCCTTTGGCGTGCGCGCCGGGCGTGGCTTTGCCGCTGGCGGCGGAAGACGCGGCAGATTTGCCGTTAGAAGAAGTTGCCATAATATCGAAAAAGAGCTGTTTGAATGTCGGGGCAGCCACCAGCCGGGTGGGCTACGGCTGCCATTGGGCCAGCAAATTTACCCATGAAAAAACCCGTTGGCGGCATTAGCCAACGGGGTCTTAAACGGAAAAACTGCCAAAACGGTGCAATATGCTGCCCCGGTCTACTCGCGCACCACCCGGCGCGTGGCCGTGCCCCGCACCGTTTGCACCGTTAGCAGCGCCACCCCGCGGAAGCTGCCAAAGGCCTCGGCTCCGAGGCGTGCGCTGCCCGCGTTGCCATCGTAACTGCGCTGAAACAGCAGCCGGCCCACTACATCGGTGGCTGTGATGGTGAGTGGCCCGCTGCCTACTGGCATGTTAAGCGTGAGCGCGCTACCGACCGCTGAAGGGTTGGGCGCAGCAGCCAGCCCGGCATCGAGGGCTGCATCGCGGGTGCCAAGGCGAATGATGCGGCGGTAGATATCGCGGTACTCCACGCCACTCACCACTTCCTGCCCGCCCACCAGGCGTGTGGTAATGGTGAGCACCGGCACGTGCTGGCCCTTGGCTAGCCACTTGTACTCGCGCGTCAGCGGAATGTCGAAGCCCTGGCCGGGTGTACCGCCAAAGGCCACGCTGTCGTGGTCGATAAGCTTGGTGACGATGCGCACCGTCTGGAACGTGCCGAAGGGCGTCGTGAGCGTGCCCCAGGCATCGGGCTTATTCACCCGTTTGCGCTTCTGGCTAAGGTAGCCGGCCGTGGCAATGGCAGCCGGCGTCGAGAAAAACGAGCTACTGGAGTCGGCCTGGCTGGCGAAGCTTAGCGGGAAGCGGTAAATCACGTCCTGCTGCGTTGCGCTGGCGTAGGTAACCGGTACCGCGGTACCATTGAGCGAGGCCCCGAAACCCACCGAACGAAAATCCTGCGGCGTGGCTCCGGCGGCAGCCAAGCGAAAAAACTGGTAGGTATCGGTAACGGCAATGGGCAGGCTGGCCCCGGCCGGTACGGGTAAAGCCTGCGGAGAAGCCACTGTGGCTTGGTTGGCGCCGCCAAACGCCCCAAAAGTGAAGGAATAGAACAGCGAAGTAGCCGTTACCACACTGGCCGGCACATACGACTCCACGCGCTGGCTGACCGGGGTCAGGCTGCCATAGTTCCAGGTTTGGTTGGCTCCGCTGCGGCTTAGGGGTGGGACGCTGGTGGGCAGCACCGCGCTGGCCACGCTCAAGCGCAGGCTGTCGACGCCGGCTGTGAGCGAGGGCATGTCGGTACGGTCGATAACCGGCGAGCTCGTTTGAGCCAGCGCCG
Source organism: Hymenobacter glaciei (assembly GCF_039539585.1). Taxonomy (NCBI): domain Bacteria; kingdom Pseudomonadati; phylum Bacteroidota; class Cytophagia; order Cytophagales; family Hymenobacteraceae; genus Hymenobacter; species Hymenobacter glaciei. Next base: position 26,882 of record NZ_BAABDK010000011.1, read on the forward strand.
GCGCGGCGGTTAGCAAGAAGAAGGGTAAGAGTCGGCGCATATTCCTGGGGCAAAGAGTGGCACTACGAATATACGCCGACACTTGCCAGCAGAGGGCTAACGTTATGCTACGCCCGTCATTTCTGGTACGTCGCCGGTGGGTACCACCAGCTTGCCGGCCGTGGCAGCCACAATCTGCTCCACGCTCACGCCGGGGGCGCGCTCGCGCAGCACAAAGCCATCGGGCGTCACGTCGATGACGGCCAGCTCGGTCACAATTTTCTTCACGCAGCGCAGGCCGGTAATGGGCAAGGTGCATTCGGAAAGCAGTTTGCTGCTGCCGTCGCGGGCCACGTGCTGCATGGCTACGATGATGTTCTTGGCCGAAGCGACCAGGTCCATGGCGCCGCCCATGCCCTTCACCATCTTGCCCGGAATCTTCCAGTTGGCAATGTCGCCGCGCTCCGAAACCTCCATCGCGCCGAGAATAGTTAAGTCCACGTGCTCGCCGCGAATCATGCCAAACGAGTCGGCCGAGGAGAAGAGGCTGGAGCCGGGCAGCGTGGTTACCGTCTGCTTGCCGGCGTTGATAAGGTCGGGGTCGACCTGGTCGTCGGTGGGGAAGGGGCCCATGCCGAGCAGGCCGTTCTCGGATTGCAGTTCGACGTTGATGCCGGCCGGGATGTAGTTGGCCACCAGCGTCGGAATGCCGATGCCGAGGTTGACGTAAGAATTATTCTGAACTTCTTGCGCAATGCGCCGGGCGATGCCGTGTTTGTCGAGCATGGGAATAGGGAGGAAGGGTCAGCGAGAAATGGGGTGTGAAGGGCGGCGCAACTGGCGCAGCTGCCGCCATTGCAGGAGGCGGGCTACGAGCAGCAGCCCCGTGAGGCCCGGAATCAGGAGTAATAGAATGCGGGTGTTGGCTTCGTTGTAGGAAATGTGCCAGCGAGCGGCCAGGTTCACCATGAAATCGGTGCAGTACCAGTACGCCAGATGAATCAGGCGGTCGACGAAAGTGGGCAGGTTAGTCATGCGGCTGCTGTTTAAGTCGTCGAATGAGCACGGCATCACGCAGCAAGCCATACGTGAGCATTAGCAGCAACAGGGGCACCGCCACCAGAAATACCGCAATGTTGGCCGCGGCGTAACAGCTGGCACCGCCAGCACCCAGCGCCGCAATGGTGGCATGGTACAGTGGCTTCAACCGCCAGTAGGCTGGACTGTTGGCTGCGGTGGCATGCGGGCAGCTGTGGGCTTCGCAGTAGCGGGTGCAGCGGCTGGCTACGTACCGGGTAGTGGGCCGGTTGGGCGCCGTTTCGTTCACGTAGCCACCAAACAGCACCGGCAAGCTGGCCAGCAGCAACGTCAGCAGCAGTAATCCCGCCCGAGTAGACCGCGTCAGCATGATGGCAAGTTGGTTAGGAAGCTGAACTGGCGATGTGCCAGGTTGCTACGCCCGCACGGTGCGCTGCTCGATGCGCTTTTCGTAGGCTTCGCCCTGAAAAATGCGCTGCACGAAAATGCCGGGCGTGTGAATCTGGTTGGGGTCGAGCTCGCCGGCGGGCACCAGTTCTTCCACTTCGGCTACCGTGATTTTGCCGGCCGTGGCCATCATCGGATTGAAGTTGCGGGCCGTGCCTTTGTAGATGAGGTTGCCGGCGGTGTCACCTTTCCAGGCTTTCACGAAGGCAAAATCGGCGTGCAGGGCAGTTTCGAGCAGGTACATCTTGCCGTTGAACTCGCGGCTTTCCTTGCCTTCGCCTACCTCGGTACCGTAGCCGGCAGGGGTGAAGAAGGCCGGAATACCCGCGCCGCCGGCCCGGCAGCGCTCGGCCAGCGTGCCCTGCGGAATCAATTCTACCTCAAGCTCGCCGCTGAGGAGCTGGCGCTCGAACTCGGCATTTTCGCCCACGTAGCTCGAAATCATCTTCTTCACCTGCTTGGTTTGCAGCAGCCGGCCAATGCCGAAGTCATCGACGCCGGCGTTGTTGCTGATGCAGGTCAGGTTCTTCACGCCGAGGCGCAGGATTTCCTGAATGGCGTTTTCGGGGATGCCGCACAGGCCGAAGCCGCCGAGCATCAGGGTCATGCCATCGGCCAGCCCCTGCAGGGCGGCTTCGGCGTTGGGAACGGTTTTGTCAATCATAGGGTGGGAATTGGCGATGCAGGTGCGTCGTTGGGGCCGAAAATTACGTCACGGCGCGGGCTTAGCGGCCGTAGGGGCCACATTGGCGGGCAACTGATAATCGAGCGGCAGCAACTCGCCGATTTTCTCGAAGCCCCAATAGTCTTCATTCAGCACCGCCAACGGTACTACCAGCGCCCCAATAGCCTCCACCTCGGCCTCGGGCTGCTGCAGGTGTACCACCGATTCTTCGTAGCGCGGCCGCACCGAGGTGAAGTTGGGCCCGGGCCGGCGGTAGTTCAGGTCGGGGGCTTCGCGCTCATAAGTCACAGCCAGCAGGTCGCGGAAACGCAGCCACACCCGGCCGGTCCCGGGCTCGGTGCGGCGCAGGCTGTCGGGCGGCAGTATGGGTTTGAAAAGGAAAACCAGCTCGCGGGGCTGGCGCAACGCTTGCAGCAGCGAGTCGGGCAGTGGGGCAGTGCTATACTGCCGCTGCAGCTGGCGCAAAGCCTCGTCGGCGGCCAGACGGCGCGGGTTGGGCACCCGCCGCAGCTTCTGCACCCGGAATCCTTCTGCGGCCACGCGGTTGGCGTAAATGCTCCGCAAAAAGTGCTGATACGAGCCCAGGTAAGCCTTTTGTCGGTTGGCGGCCCATCGTTTCTGCTGGCGTATGCTACCGGGTAGGTTCTTGAAGACTACCTGGGTGAGCAGGGTTAGCCCCACGCCCTGGTCAACGAATTCGGCGCGGAAATCGAGCTGATAAAAGGTGAGGTGGTAGCCTAGTGCGGGGTTGTCGACTTCCAAGGCGTGGGGCACGCTGGCCGTCAGTACGTTTTGGTGCGGGTCGTACCGCACGCGCACCCCATCGGGGTTGAGAATGCGGCATTGGCGCGAGAGTGTAGAGTTGCCCAGTAACAACTCTTTAAACCGTTGATAATCATCCTCGCGGTTGGGGTCGGGACGCACCACGATTTCGGACAGCTGCTGCGCTGCCTGGGCCACCAGCGGATTGATGACCAGCGGCCCCGTCACGTTTACAGACTGACTGAACAGATGGTAGCCTACATAGCTCACGCCCAAGTCGTAATGCCCGGGCGCCACGCTAGCGAGCCGAAAGCGGCCGTCGGCATCGGTCGTGGTGCCTAGCGTAGTGTTAGCCAAGTATACGCTGGCAAACGGCAGCGGCGCCTGCGTGACAGAATCGAGCACCTGCCCCGAAATGGAAACCTGGGCCCGGATGGTAGCAGGCCGCAACAACAGGAGCAGCAACTGCAGCATAAGCCACTGCCGCTCCCGTAAGACAAGGCCAAAATCAGAGAAAACCATGTGAAAAGCCGGCTGCCGATAGGAACGCCACGCCAAGGTAGTGGCTGGCCTTCGATGCCATTGCCAGCTACCGCCTACGCACCGGACGCACAGCCGGCCGCGCTGCCGGAGCCGCTGGGCGGGCCGGCGTGGGCATGCCCGTCGGCACGTAGTCGTAGGGCAGGAACTCGCCAATTTTCTCGAAACCCCAGTATCCGCCCAGGGCTACTTCGAGCGGGTTGCGCAGCGAGCCATCGGCCTGAATCTCGGCCTCGCCATCGGCCAACTGCAGGCGCGATACCTGCCGTTGGGCCGGAAATGGGGTACGCGAATAGCCTAGCGTGTTCATTTGCTGCTTGAAGCGCGGGTCGGGCGCTTCACCAAAATGCGCCACCTGCAGTTCACCGCCAAAACGCATGTAGGTGCGGCCATTGGGCTTCACCCGGCGGAGGCTGTCGATGGGCCGGGCCTCGGAGTAGAGGGTAGCTAGCTCGGGCAACTCGCGGCTCCAGCGGCGCAGCGAATCCTTTTCAGCGGGCGAATAGGCGCCCGCCGCACCAGCGGCCAGTAGCGCCTCGCGCTTTTTCTGAGCACTTTCGTAACGCGGGTTAGGCGTTACTTTAATCTGCTGCGTCAGGAAGTTGCCGGCTTCTAGGCGGTTCGTATAGAGGCAGCGCAGAAAGTGCATAAACGAACCGGTGTAGGCCGTGAGGCGGTTGGCGGCCCACAGCCGGCGCTGCGCTTCGTCGCGCGGCTTCATTTCCTCGAACACCGGCTGGCCGTAGTAGGTAATCGAGCCCGCTTCTTTGTCGTAGGCGAAATAGAGGCCGTAGTATTTCAGGCGGTAGCCCAGCGCGTCGTTGTCGATTTGCAGAAACTCCTTGGTGCGGGCCGTCAGCTCCTGCGTCGAGTCGTCGAGTATCACCCGCACATCGTCGGGGTTGCTGATGTGGCACTGCTCCGAAAACGTGCTGCCGCCCAGAAATAGCTGCGCAAACTGCCGGTATTCCTCGGGCTTGTTGGGCGCTGGCCGCACCACCACTTCGCCCAGCTGGTTGCCGGTGGGGGCCAGGTTAATGGTCAGCTTCAGCGGGGTCGTTTCCACGGTAATGGTTTGCTTGCCCAAGCGGTAGCCCACGTAAGAACCCACGATGTCGTAGGTGCCCTTGGGCACGCGCGGAAACTCAAACTCACCCTTCTCGGTGGTGGTGGCACCCAACGTGGTGCTGGCCAGAAACACGCTGGCAAACGCCAGCGGCTCGTGCGTGACGGAATCGAGGGCAATACCGGTGATTTTGCTTTGCGCCTGCGCGGCCACGGAAAGGAACACGCCGCAGCACACCAGTAGTAATCGGAAATAACTCATTGGAAGTAAATAGGTTAGTTAATACTATAAGTGTGTCAGCAGATGGCTGTGAAGGTGCGTAGGAGCCTTCCCGTTTTGAACGGAATATCTCAACAGTCCTGCCACAAATCGTTCAACGCCGAGACGCAAGTATGCGTCTCTACAGCACCGCACAAACTTTAGACGCTTACCAGTGCCGCGCGGGTGTTCTGCGCATCCAACGCCAGTTGGGCTGTTAACGCGTCCAGCCCGTCGTATTTTTCTTCGGCCCGCAGCCAAGCTGCGAATTCCAACGTCAGCAACTGCTCGTATAAATCGCCGCTGAAGTCCAGCAAATTCACCTCTATGGTCTGGGCCAAATCGTTGCCAATGGTGGGCCGCACGCCAATGCTGAGCATGCCCGGGTGCCGGGTGCCGGCCGCCGTTGTGCACCACACTGCATAAATGCCACGCGCCGGCACCAGCTTCAGCAACTCCTCCACGCGCAGGTTGGCGGTGGGGTATCCTATCGTGCGCCCCAGCTTCTGGCCGTGCTCTACCCGGCCGGTGAGGGGGTATTGGTAGCCTAGGTAGCGGTTGGCCGTGGCCACGTCGCCCTGCCGCAGGGCCTGCCGGATGCGGGTGCTGCTCACGCCCACGGCGTCTACGTCTTCGCGCGGAATCTCTTCCACGGTCAGCCCGTAGCGGTCGGCGTGTTGACTCAGGTAGTCGAAGCCGCCCTCGCGGTTTTTGCCGAAGCGGTGGTCGTAGCCAATCACCAGCTGCTTGGCGCCCACGGTTTTCAGCAGCAGGTTCTGGATGTATTCTTCGGAAGTCCACTGCGCGAATTCCTTGGTGAAGGGCACAATGAGCAGGTAGTCGACCCCCAGCGCGGCCAGCCGGGCAATGCGCTCGTCCAGGGTGCTAATCAGCTGCAGCTCCAGCAGCTCGGGGTGAGAGGGGGGCGGGCCCAGCACCAGGCGCGGGTGCGGCCAGTAGGTAATGACCACCGAGGGCGCCCCACTGGCCTGCGCCACCTCGCGCAGCCGCGCCAGTATGCGCTGGTGCCCCACGTGCACGCCATCAAACGTGCCGCTGGTAACGACGGCATTGCCAAGAAACGGAAACTGAGCCGGGTCGCGGATGACGTGCATAAGGCGCCGGTGAAGCGGATAAAAGAGAGCAAAACGAGCCGCGAAGGTAGCAGCTCGTGCTGTGGCAGGCTGCTATGAAGCCTATTCGGTGGGCGTTTCGGGCTTTGCGGGAGCGTCGTGCTGGTGCTGCTGGGCAGCCAGCGCATCGGCTTGCAGCGCGGCGTAGTATTGCAGGCCCACGCGGTTGGGAGCCGTGCTGGGCCGCTCGCGACGCGGGCGGGCGGGGCCTTCGCCTTCGGGCCGGGGCGGGCGCAGAGCCTCAATGGCTTCGAGCGAAAAAGCGTCCTCTACCCGGTGCTCGCCAATGCGGGTGCGCACCAGCCGCGTGAGGTGGGCCCCGCAACCCAGGGCCACGCCCAGGTCGCGCGCCAGGCTGCGGATGTAGGTGCCCTTCGAGCACACTACCCGAAAATCAACTTCGGGTAGCGCAATGCGCGTGATTTCGAAGGTCTTGATTTCAACGGTTTTGGCCTTGATTTCGGCCTCCTGGCCGGTGCGGGCCAGCTCGTAGGCGCGCTTGCCATCCACTTTCACCGCCGAGAAAATCGGGGGTGTCTGCTGAATGACGCCGGTGAACGGCCCGGTGGCTTCCCAAATCTGCTCGTCGGTGAGGTGGCCGTAGGGGCGGGCCATGTCCACGGCGGTTTCGAGGTCGAAGCTGGGCGTGGTTTCGCCGAGACGGAAGGTGCCAGCGTACTCCTTTTCCTGGGCCTGAATCAGGTCGATTTCTTTGGTTTTTTTGCCCGTGCAGAGAATGAGCAGGCCGGTAGCCAAGGGGTCGAGGGTGCCGGCGTGCCCGATTTTCTTGATGCGCAGGGCGCTTTTCACCTTGCGCACCACGTCGAACGAAGTCCACGTCAGGGGCTTGTCGAGCAGCAGCACTTCACCGGTTTCGAAATCGTAGTCGGCCAGGGTTTTTGTTGTCATGGTTATACGATGGTCAGGGGGAGTTTGAGTGCCAGCATCAAAAGCAGGATGCCGCCCGCGATAATGCGGTAGATGCCAAAGGCCCGGAAGCCGTACTTCGCCACGAAGCCCACAAACAGCCGGATGGCCAGCAGCGCCACCACAAAGGCCACTATGTTGCCCACTACCAGCATTTTTACCTCGGCCGCCGAAAACAAGTGCGAGATATCAACGCCGTTGGACTTGGCTTCTTTGTAATAGTCGTAAATGTCCTTCACTGCCGCTGCGGCCATGGTGGGCATCGCCAGGAAGAACGCAAACTCCGCCGCCGCCCGGCGAGTAAGCTTCTGGGTGAGGCCGCCCACGATGGTGGCCGCCGAGCGGCTGGTTCCCGGCACCACGGCCAGGCACTGGAACAGTCCGATTACTAGCGCTTCCTTGAAGCTGGGATTGGTAACCGGGTGGCCGCCTTCTTTGGGCACCTCCTGCGGAAACCAGCGGTCAACGAATAGCAGCACCACGCCGCCTACTACTAGCATCACGGCTACAGTGGTAACCGATTCGAGCAGCGCATCGATGTGCTTTTTGAACAACAGGCCTACCAGCACGATGGGCAAAAAAGCCACCAGCAGCTTCAGGTAAAAGTCGATGTTCTGAAAAAAGCGCTTCCAGTACACCACCAGCACCGACAGGATGGCTCCCAATTGAATCAGCACCAGGTAGAGCTTGAAAAACGGCGTGGGCGGAATGCCCAGCAAGGCCGAAGCAATAATCATGTGCCCGGTGCTGGAGACGGGCAAAAACTCAGTTATGCCCTCCACAATGGCGAGGAGCAGGGCGTGCCAATAAGTCATTTAAAACCGGTAAAGGGTTAGTGGTAACTGGTTAACGATGAGTGGCTGGGCGCATTCGCCATTAACCATTTACCGCCAACCGTTGACCACTGAAATTAGAGGCGCTTGTAGGTGGGCGCAACAGTTGGCGCAGGTGCTACGGGCGCATTGGCAGCAGCCACTGCATCGGCCGAGAGGCTAAACGTAGTCACCGGCGCTACGGGCGTAACCACGTGCGACTTGTCGCGCACCATGATGGCGCCAAACTCCACGGCGAAACCAGCCAGCAGCAGCAGCGGCCCCAGCGTAATGCCCATAAAGTCTTCGCCGTAGTTGGCCTTGTCGCCAAACATCATGATGATGAAGCCAGCGGCCAGCAGGGCCAGGCCAATCCACATTAGGCGGTAGTTGCGGGGGCCAAACGCGAATCGGAAAGTGGTGGGTTGCATAGTCGTAATCAGTTATTCGTTGTCAGTTATTAGGCCAGTTGAGATGGTCATCGAGAGACTGACAACTGGCAACTACAGGTTAATACAGGTCGTCGAGCGACATTTGGAGGTACTTGTGCACAGCGCGAGCCGAGCTGAAAAAGCCGATTACCACGCCCAGCACGATGACCCCGAGCAGCAGCAAGCCCAGGCGCAGGTCGTCACGCAGCAGGCGCAACGGCTCAACCTGGAGGTAGGCATACTGCAGCAGGGCAATGAGAATGAGCGCCGCCAGTACGCCACTGGCCAGCCCCTGCCAGGTAGCACGCCGCAAAAACGGCTGCTGGATAAAGAGGCGGGTAGCCCCCACCAGTTGCATGGACCGGATAAGAAAGCGTTGCGAAAACAGCGCCAGCTTAATGGTATTGTTAATCAGAATAACCACCACTAGGACCAGCACCGCCGCGAAGCCCAGCAACACCAGGCTCACCCGAGTCAGATTGTTGTTGATGCTGGCAAATAGGTCTTGTGGATACTGCACCTCAAACACCCCGCGCTGCGTCGAAATGCTGCGGTTGAGCTGGCGCAGGTGCATGGTGTCGGTAAACTCGGGCTTAATTTTCAACACATATGCATCGCGCAGCGGGTTGTCGCCGAGGAACTGGCGGAAATCCTCGCCGGTGCTTTGCAGCAGCTGGCGGGCGCCTTCTTCCTTGCTCACGAAGCGAATCTGGGGCTTGCCGTTGCGCTCGGCCACAAAGGCCTGCTGGCCCAGGTCCTGCTGCAGGCGCAGCAGCTCGGTTTCGGGCAGGTCGCGGTCGAGGTACACCTGCACCTCCAGGTTTTCGCGCACCACTTCGCTCAGCTTCTGGGCGTGTACCAGCAATAAGCCGAAGAGGCCAATGACCACCAGGGCCAGCGTAATGCTGAACACCACGAGCAATGTGGGGTAGGAGCCAAGCTTCTTCTTGCGGGTATGCGGGGTGGTGGGGGCAGCCATATTCGGGCAAAGGTAGTTTTTAGGTGATGAAGTTTAAGGTGACGAAGAGATGAAGTAGTACGTCTATGATGGCAACTCTTGCCTCTCCACCCTTTACTCCATCACTTCGTCACCTCATCACCTAAAAATTACAGATTCGTCCTTGGGTCCTCGTCCACTGTCATCACTTCCTTGCCTTCGCGGGCTTTCTGGGTGTTGCGCTCCTTCTTGCCCGGTGATTTGCGGCGGAACAGCTCCCCAAACGTGTTGAACTGCTCCGTGTAAAGCAGCGAGAAACCCGCTCGGGGCTGGTTAATGGTTTCGAGGTCGCGCGGAGTGGTTTCGTAGCGCAGCTTTGCCCGGAACTTGCCATCGGCGCGCAGGTAGTATTCGAGGCTTAGGTCGCCGAGCAGCGACGCCTGGCCGGCGGTATTGGTGGTAGGGGTAGTGCCGGTGCCAGTGCCCTGGCTCACCAGGTTGGGGTTGTTGGTGAAGCCGCCCTCGCGGGTCACGCGCAGGCGGCCGTTCAGGAAAGAGTAGCTGAGCCGCACCTGCAGCGCCTGAAGCTGGGCCGCCGTGAGGCCGTTGATGTTGAAGTCGATTTCCAGGTTCTGGTCTATCTGCGAGGTGAGCAGGCCGAGCTGCGTGCTCAGAATCTGGCCCAGGCTGTTCGAAACCGTATTGTCCTGCCCTTTAATCGAAATGGTGCTGCCCAGCGAGGAACCTCGCGGCGAAAGCTGCTTGAATACCAGTAAGCTGAATACCTGCCGGTTGAGCTCTTGCTCGTCGTTGCGCAACGAAGCCGTGAAAGCGGCCAAATCGCCTTGCAAGGTGCCCGGTGCATCGTTGAACTCCAGGTTGAGCTTAATAGCGGGCAGCAGCAGCGGGCCGGTCAGGTTCATCACGGCCGTTACCGGCACCACGGCCACGCTGCCCGAAGCGCCGCTTTCGAGCACCGGGGCCAGCGACGTGCGTTGCGTGTAGGTTGCCGTGATGTTCATTTCGCCGGCCAGCGGGTCGCCGTTCCAGGAAATAATGCCGCCCGGGCGCACCACAAACTCCTTGTTTACCAGGCCTTGCAGGGTGAAGTTGTACGCACCGCGCACGATTTCCACCTGCCCGTACATGTTGAACTCGCCGCGCGTATCAATGGCCATGCGCAGCTGCCCGGCCGCCGAACCCCGGATTACGTCGCCGGTACTCTCATCGAGCAGAATCTCAACATAGGCCTCCGGCGTAATGGTCAGGTTCATGTTCAGCTTGACGCCCGACAAGTCGACTTTGTCGGAAGCCGCCACGGTCACCGCTTTTTTGGTGATGACGGTATCGCCCACCGGGTTGTTGTTCACGAACTTGATGTAGCCCGCCTTCTCGGCCTTGGCGGCATTGTCGAGGGGCAGGCTCACGCGGGTACCAGCCTCGCTGCTGGCCCGCACCGTGATGTCGAGGTCATCGGTGGGGCCCATCACGCGGGCCGTGCCGGTAGCGTAGGCCGTACCGAAGTACAGCTCGTTGTCCTTGCGCGTGGTGTTGAGCACCTGCATCTTGCGGAAGTTGGCCGCGATATCGAGGCTCATATTCTGGAAGCCCTGGTGGCGCACAATGCCATCCACGGTGCCGGTGTTGCCCAGCACGTCGCGCAGCTTGATGTTGCGGAACTCAATGGAGGTGTTGGTGAAGCTGATGCGGTCAGCAAACGTGTAGGTAGTGCCCAGATAGCCAAACGTGAGGCGGCCGTTGCTCACGTTCACCGCCCCTAGTAGGTTGGGCGAGGCGAACATGCCCGTGAGGCGCAGCTCGCCGCGCCCTGTGCCGCTGATGTTCTTAAACAACGAGCCCAGAAACGGCTGCGCCAGCACAATCGGCGCATCATTCAGCGTGCCCGTGAGGTTGAACTGGTTGGTTTTGCTGCCCGGCGCAATGTCGCCCAGTACGGTTAGCACCGACTGCCCGGCGCGGGCCACGTCGAGGTTGGTGACCAGCTTGCCCGCGGCGTTATCCCAGTCGGCCCGGCCCGCTACCTGGCCAATGAGGGTGTTGTCGTACTTCAGCGAATCCACGCCCAGCGTGCTGGTAATCATGAGTGGGCCGTAAATGCCGCTCACCGTGCCTTGGGCGTTCAGGCGGCCAGCCAGGTTCTGGCCAGTCAGGGTTTTGAGACCGGCCAGTTCAAAGTCCTTGATTTGCAGCTGCAAGGGTGCCTTGGTAGCATCGGGCGAAATGAAGCCCTGCGCGCCCACAAACTGCTCGCCGTTGCTAAAGGTCAGGTTCTTGATATCGAACTCTTTGCCGTAGTTGGAAATGGTAACCGAGTTGTTTTCGGCAATGGTCCATTCCTTGTCCAGCAAGTGCACGCCCGATTTTCGAAAAATCACCTCCACGGCCCGGGGCAAAAAGCCCAGCGCCCCGTTGATAGTGGCCCGGTTGGTGGTCCCCGACTGCGCCAGCGAGGTCGAAAAATTGATGTGCTGCTGGTCCCACACACCTTCCACAATAAACTTCTCGGTGCGGCCCAGTCCGGGCAGCACCTGCCGGTCGCTCGTGATGCTGGCCTGGGCCAGGATGTCGGGCTGGTAGGGAAGCTTCGACGTCAGGAAGTCGAAGTCGTTGTTCACGGTGCGTACCGGGCCGTAGCGCAGGCTGTCGAGGTGGCCGCCAAGCTGGAAAATACTGGTGGTGCCACTCCGAAACGAGCCGTCGATGCGGCTGCCACTGGCCACTTCCAGCTCGGGCACGAAAAGCTGCAGCAACGGGTTGGGCTTTTTCAGGTTCAGCAGGAAGTCGACCTGGTACACCGGCAGCGTGCGCTGCTGCTTGCGGCGGTAATAGGCGGCCGTGGCAGCGGCGTTGCTCTCGAAGTTGAGCCGGTATTCGGTGAGGAGCGTCTGCACGTCGCGCACCACATCGGAGGTGTTAAAAGTGCCGGCCACGCTGGCATTCACAGCTTCAGAGCGTACCGTTACCTGGCGCTGGTTCAGGTGGTTGCGGGTGCTCACCACGTCCAGCGTATCGAGGCGCAGCACGCGCCCGTCGAGCCCGAAGCGCGAGTGGCGCAGGTAGGCATAGCCAATAAGCGAATCGAGCTGCACGCCCTTGAACTTCACGTTGGCCGTGGTGCTCACCGTGAACGGCTGGCTGCTTAGGCCCAGGGCGCGCAGGTTGGCGTATTCAATTTTGGTCTGCACGTTCACGTTCTCGTGTTTGCGCTCCAGGTCCACGTGACCATTGGCTACCAGCCGCACGGCCGGGTCGTTGATGCTGGCGTGCCCATCGAAGTGCAGCGGGTTGAAAACTCCGTCGAAGGTGATGTTGCGGTAGCGGTAGCCGTTCAGCCAGATGGCCGGTACCGTGAGCTTGGCCCGGCCCGTAGCAAACGCCGGCAGGAAGCCCGTGCCGGCTACGTGCCCGTTCAGCGTCACGTCCCGAACCACGCTTTCATCGCCCAGAAACTTACCCAGCTGGAAGGCCTTGCTGCGCACCGTGCCCTCGTAAGTAGCGTGGGTGAGGTCGGTTTTGGTCTTCAGGTTCACGTCGGTGGCCACGTAACCTAAGGCCGTGTCGAACGAGGCATTGGCCACAAAGTCGCTGTAGAAACCCAGTAGTTGGCCCTGCACTTTCACGCGTCCCAATGGCTGCACCAGCTTGTTGGCAGCGGCCGGGAGCCACTTTTTCAGGTCGCGGGCTTCGACCACCGAAGGCATCAACCGGAAGTCGAAAAAGCTCTCTTTGTAGTTGGGTAGGCCGTCGGCGTGGGCACGCTTGGCCACGATGTGGGTGCCGGTGCCGTAGCGCAAATCGAGGTTGTTTACCTTGAAATCGCGCACGTAGCCCGAGGCATCGCCCGATAGCGCCACCGACTCGTGCAACTCGCTCAGCTGGGGCGCAAACTTGGCAATGTCTTCCGAGTAAACCTTGGAATTGCGCAGGCGCGCAATGGTCTTCATCGAGTCGTTGTAGTCGACGAAGTTGCCGAATACCCGGAACTCAAACCGCACATAATCCTTAATCTGGCTGCGCCCAACGCGCAGGCTCAAATCCTTAAACTCCCAGAAGTGAGCCCCGTAGGTCATGTCGGCCGTGATTTCGCGCAGCGGCGTTTGCGAAGGCGTTTCCACGGCGTGCAGCTGGCTGATGCGCAGCCGGAGGGTGTCGCCAAGGTGAATGTTGGATACGTCGGCGTAGATGCTGTCGACTACCAAATGGTCGTAGTCGATGCTCTTGCCGTAGGTTTTCGACCGCGGTACGTCGTCCTTCAAAATTGCAAAATGCCCGTTGCGCAAGGCCACTTTGGCCACCTCAAAGTCGAACGGGGCCGACTTCGTCGTATCGGTTGAAGGCCCGATAAGGCGCTTCACCGCCTGCATAAAGTGGCTGAACGTGGTGGTATCAGGCTGGCCAGGCAGGTTGCGCAGAATAAATCGCGGCTCGTTCAGCGTAAGGGTGCCCACGTGCAGATGACGCGGGTCGAACACGGAGAACAGCGAAATGTCGGCATCGGCCCGCCCAATGCTGAATAGCTCGCCGCCGCGCCGGTCCTGCACGCGCACCCCTTCGAGCAGCACACTGGAGAAGGGCCGCACATCAACCCGCGCAATAGTGACGGGCTGCCCCAGCTTTTTGGTGAGCATATCGGCCGCCTCGTGGGCCAGCCGGGTTTGCACGCTTGGCACCCGCAGGGCCAGCAGCGCCCCCACCACGGCCAGCACCAGCAGCAGCCCGAGGCCCAGCAGTACTTTCAGCAAAATGGCAAGGAAACGACGCACTGGGGCAGGAGGGGAGAAAACGAAAATGGCGGATAATCCGCAAAGTTGCGGCTTTTTAGCCAGTTAGGCCAAACCCATGGGCCAGGCTTTCCACTGGAACGGCCCCGATTGTAACTGGGTTCGCCATCTACGGCCGAACTTTGCGCCTCCGCAAGGGTTGGGCCAAACGGTGCCGGCTATGCTATTTGGTAGTCATGCAGAGCGTAGCGAAGCATCTCGCGTGGTGTAGTAACTCTTTTTGTTGATTAGTAATAGCATGCAAGATGCTTCGCTACGCTCTGCATGACGTTGTTTTTGCCTTTTCAATCCTGAATTCCATGCCTGCGCATCCCATCATCCTCGCCATCGAATCTTCCTGCGACGACACCGGCGCGGCCGTGCTGGCCGGCGGCGAGCTGCTGAGCAACGTGGTGGCAACCCAAAAAATACACGAGCAGTACGGGGGCGTGGTGCCCGAGCTGGCTTCGCGCGCCCACCAGCAGCACATGCTGCCCGTTGTCACGGCTGCGCTCAAGCAAGCCGGCATTACCAAGGCTGACATTGATGCGGTAGCTGTAACCCAAGGCCCGGGTTTGCTCGGTTCCTTGTTAGTAGGTGGCATGTTTGCCAAAACGCTGGCGCTGGCGCTCGATAAGCCGTTGCTAGCCGTGAACCACATGCGCGCCCACATCCTGGCGCACTTCATCCGCGACCCCAAGCCGGAATTCCCCTTCCTGTGCCTAACGGTGAGCGGTGGCCACACCCAGCTGGTGGTAGTGAAGTCGGCGTTGGAAATGGACGTCATCGGCTCCACCATCGACGACGCGGCGGGAGAAGCTTTCGACAAAACTGCCAAGCTGCTGGGCCTGCCGTACCCCGGCGGTCCGCACCTCGACAAGCTGGCCCGTCAGGGCGACCCGCTGCGGTTCGCTTTCCCGGTAGGGGCCATGCCGGGCTACGATTTCTCCTTTAGTGGCCTGAAAACGGCGGTGCTCTACTTCCTGAAAAAGCAAACCGCCCCCAACCCCGATTTCGTGCAGGAAAACCTGGCTGACCTCTGCGCCGGTATTCAGCACACCATTGTGGCCACGCTGCTGCGCCAACTGCGCCGGGCCGCCGCCGACACCGGCCTCACCCAGGTGGCGCTGGCCGGCGGCGTAGCCGCCAACTCGGGCTTGCGGACTGCTCTGGAGGCTGAGGCCGATACGCAGGGCTGGCAGGTGTTCATCCCCGATTTTGCCTTCTGCACCGATAATGCCGCTATGGTCGCCATGACGGCCCATTTCCAGTACGAGGCCGGCGACTTCGCTACCCAGCTCACCAGCCCCGACCCGCGCCTGAAGCTGAAGTAAGCGTTGTGCTATGACCAACCCTTTCCAGCCCGGCGATACCAAAACCTACCACTACTTGGTCTGCCCCGGAGATGTGGCCGATTTCGGACCTGCTACCGGTGGCCTGGTGCACGAAGTACTGAGCACCTTCGCGCTGGGCCGGGAAATGGAGTGGGCTGCCCGCCTGTTTGTGCTGGAGATGAAGGCCGCCGACGAAGAAGGCATCGGCACCGAGTTGGCCATTCAGCACCACGCCCCGGCCTTCCCCGGCGAAACCCTCACGCTAACGGCTACCTTTGTCGCCCTAGATGGCCCAAGCCTGCGCTGTGCCGTAGAAGCCCGCGTGGGGCCGCGCCTGGTGGCTACCGGCCATACCGGGCAGCGCATTGTGGCCCGGGCCCGGCTGGCAGCCCGTTTTGCCGGGCTGCGTGCCGAAGCCTCTTGCGAACCCCCGCTGCCGCCAGCCTCACCGCTGGCAACCAACAACTGAAAACTACCCGAGCATGGCTAAAGAAGCTAAACCCGTCATCATCAATATTAAGAACCGCCGTGCGGGCCACGAATACACCTTCTTGGCCAAGTACGACGCGGGCGTGATGCTGCAGGGTACCGAAATTAAAAGCATCCGCGAGGGGAATGTGAACCTGACCGACGGCTACTGCACCTTCGACCAGCGCGGCGACCTCTGGATTCACAGCATCCGCATCGCGCCCTATTCCTTGGGTACTTACAACAACCACGACGCCATGCGGGCCCGCAAGCTGCTGCTCAACAAGCGCGAGCTAAAGCAGTTGGCCGGCAAAAGTGTCGACCAGGGCCTTACCATCATCCCGCTGCGCCTTTTCGTGACTGACCGCGGCTTCGCCAAAATCGAAATTGCCCTGGCCCAAGGCAAAAAGCTCTACGACAAACGCAACGACCTAAAGGAAAAAGCCCAGAAGCGCGACATGGAGCGGATGTGATGAGGTGAAAACAGGAAGAATGTGGAAATGTGATTTCAGGAATCAGTCATTCCAATCAACAGTAGCATCTTTGTATTCTGTGGAAGCGTGAGTTGTCTACTGCATTCTCACATTTCCACATCACCCACATTCTTACATTATTTTGAATCCCGGCATCTGCGCGCTGAGCGCCGTCCCCGTTCGCGCCGAGCCCAACGACCGGGCCGAGCTTGTTACCCAACTGCTCTTCGGCGAGTGCTACCAGATTCTGGCCACGCAGGGCAGCTGGTATCAGATTCAGCTGGCCGCCGATGACTACGTGGGCTGGATGGATTTCAAGCAGCACACGCCCGTTTCGGCCGAATACTACGCTGCCTGGAGCGCGCAGGACCACCCCCGCGCCCTCGACGTGGTGCAGGCCGTAAGCGACGCCACCACCAAAATTCCGCTCACGCTGGGCTGCCGGTTGCCGTTTTTCGACGGCATGAACGTGCGCATCGGCGACAAGTCGTACTTCTACAACGGTACCGCTACCAACCCTACCGCCGCGCCCGACACCGCCCGGCAGGCCGCCCTGCTGCGCAAAACGGCCCTCATGTACCTGAAGGCGCCATACGTGTGGGGCGGCAAAAGCATTTTTGGCCTCGACTGCTCCGGCCTGTGCCAGCAGCTCTACGGCCTGGTGGGCATTCAGCTGCCACGCGATGCGCGCCAGCAGGTCGACCACGGCCGGCCGGTGCATTTCGTGACGCAGACTAAACCCGGTGACCTGGCGTTTTTCGACAATGCCGAGGGCCGCATCGTGCACGTGGGCATGGTGTTGGACGAGGGCCAAATTTTGCACGCCCACGGCGAAGTACGCCTCGACCCGCTCGACCACAACGGCATCTTCAACCGCGACCGGCAGAAGTACTCGCACCAGCTGCGCCTGATAAAGCGCATGCTGCCGGAGTAGGTGCGGGAAGGGGCGATAGCGGGTACAAAGAATCTTTTGAGTCCCCAGTTGACGTCCTGAACTTAACCTCCGCACGCTTGTTTATCTGGTCGGAAACCGCTAGCTTTCGGCGGGTTATCCGAACCCAAAAGCGTGTATGGACCAAAAAGTGTTAGTGCTGAATGGCGACTATACCGCCATCACCCTGTGCAGCGTGCAAAAAGCGTTTGTGCTCCTGTTTCTCGATAAAGCGGAAATGGTCGCAAAGTCGGAACACGGCACGTTGCGCACGATTTCGCATGCCTACCCCAAGCCAAGCATCATCCGCTTGCAGCGCTACGTGCGCGTACCCTACAAAGGCATTGCCCTGAGCCGCCACAACATCTTCAAGCGCGACCATTTCGAGTGCCAGTACTGCGGCTCGCCCAAAAACCTGACGCTTGACCATGTGTTGCCCCGCTCGCGCGGCGGCGAATCGAGCTGGACCAACCTGCTCACGGCCTGCGCCCGCTGCAACCACGCCAAGGGCCATCACACGCCCGCCGAAGCCGGTTTAACCATTCGGCAGCAGCCCAAGAAGCCTACGCTGGCGGGCTTTCTGCGCCTGTCGGCGGGCACAATCGACCAGAACTGGCACGCGTACCTTAACTAAACGGAAGGGAGTTTTTAAACTTAGTTGGGTGGCACGCCGTTGGTGAGGGGTACATTTGTCCTCAAACCCAAACTCACTTGCTTATGGCCCTCCCTCGTTTTGCTTCAACTCGTTCCTTTCATACCGAGCTTAAAACTCGTATTAACCATTATTTTGAGGAAACCGGCCGACCAATGACGGGTGATGCGGGGCTGCTATTCAAGGCGATACTTTTGGTAAGCATCCTGATTGCGCTTTACGTACACTTGGTATTCTTCACGCCGTCCACCGGTTGGGCATTGCTGGAGTGCGCACTGGTGGGCTTGGATATTGCGGCTATTGGCTTCAACGTGATGCACGACGGAGCGCACGGTAGCTTCTCTCGCTATTCGTGGGTGAACAAACTTGCAGCCTACACACTCGGCGTGCTCGGCGGTAGCCCTTACATGTGGAATTCGAAGCACAACCTCATTCACCACACCTACACCAACATCGAGGGCCACGACGACGACATCGACGTGAAGCCTTGGATGCGCATGACGCCCGACCAGCCCAAGCACCCATTGCACCGCTACCAGCACTTCTACTTCTGGGCACTGTACTGCATGCTCTACATCTCTTGGATTTTTGCAATGGACTACCAGAAGTACTTCTCGCGCCAGATTGGGGCTATTGGCCTCAAGCCGATGAACACCGGTGAGCACGTGAGCTTTTGGGGCTTTAAGGCGTTGAACTTGGTGCTCTACGTGGCCCTGCCGATTTACATGGTTGGTTTCCTGCCTTGGTTCGCTGGCTTTATGCTGAGCACGGCCGTAGCCGGTTTGGTCCTGAGCATGGTGTTCCAGTTAGCTCACACCGTGGAAGATGCTGCTTTCCCCGTGCCTTGCGCTATTACGAGCAAGCTCGAAGACGAGTGGGCCATCCATCAGGTGCGCACTACGGCCAATTTCGCTACCGACAACAAGGTGGTTAGCTGGTTCGTAGGTGGCCTCAACTTCCAGATTGAGCACCACCTGTTCCCAAAAATCTCGCACGTACACTACCCCGCCATCAGCAAGATTGTGCAGCAGGTGTGCGCCGAGTTCGATGTGACTTACAACAACTACAAGCATACCCGTACTGCCATTGCCTCGCACGTAGGCTTCCTGCGCCAGATGGGCCGCGCTGCGTAGAGACGCATAGTTGCGTCTCATAGTTGAACGGTTTAGGTAGACGGCGCTAACGACAAGACGCAATTATG
>NZ_BAABDK010000011.1:45800-133640 GCF_039539585.1 Hymenobacter glaciei
GCCAATAGGTCTTTGGTCAGCTCATCCTTGTCGGTGAAGAACAGGCCGTGAGGCGCGCCTTCGTACACTTTCAGGGTGGCACCGGCTACCATTTTTGCCGTGCGCTCGCCGCTTACGGGGAAGGGCACCGTCTGGTCCTTATCGCCGTGGATGACGAGCGTGGGCACGGTGATTTTCTTCAGGTCGTCGCGAAAGTCGGTACCCGAGAACGAGGTTACGCAGTCGTCGGTGGCGTTGGGAGCGGCCAGCGTGGTTACGGTCTGGTTCCAGTTCAGCACGGCCTGGCTCACGGGGTGGCTGATGAGGCTCTGGCCGTAGAAGTCCTTGGCGAAGCTTTCGAGGAAGGCAAAACGGTCCTTTTTGATGCCTTCGTGCATGCCATCAAACACCTTTTGCGGTACGCCGTCGGGGTTGTCGGTGGTTTGCAGCATGTAGGGCGTCACGGCGCTCACAAAGGCTACGCGGGCAATGCGCTGCTGGCCGTAGTTGCCAATGTAGCGGGCAATTTCGCCGCCGCCCATCGAGAAGCCCACCAGCGTCACGCCAGTCAGGTCGAGCTCGGTGAGCAGGGCGTTGAGGTCAGAAGCCAGGGTGTCGTAGTCGTAGCCGCCCCAGGGGCGCGACGAGCGGCCGAACCCGCGCCGGTCGTAGGCGATAACGCGGTAGCCGGCTTGGGCCAGCGCTACGGCCTGATGTTCCCACATCGTATGGTCGAGCGGCCAGCCGTGGATGAGCACCACCGGCGCACCCTGGCCCCAGTCTTCGTAGAAAATATTGACCGGATGCCCGCCCGTGTCGTTGCCTGCCTTAATATGAGCCATCGCGCGAAAGAAGAGTTGAGGTTAATTAATCTCTTCTCTTACTGCTGCAATGGGTCAGGGTTGTGCAATGCCCGGGTTTTGTTAGGTAGACACAGATATTGTAAGCGCAACAGCAAGGATAGGGCAGTTCTTACTTGGCTGCATCAAGTTCAGCGTCTTCAATGCCTCATTACATTTTCTATCATCAATCAATGGGAAAAGCAATTAGTTGGCCATTCCAGTCGTGTACCTCAAGGGTAGTAATTGCGTCAATTGGTTTGTAGACTAGCTGCCGGATATTCTTTCTGAGGCCCTCAAGCGATGCTGACTCATATTCGACTTCCAGGCCGGAAGCGTAGCAGATGGTGCAGGTGTATCTCTTATCCAGGGCCTTTTGCTCGTGCAATAATTGCTGAGTATGCGCCAGCTTCAGTTCCTTTTGGGCTTGCAGGAAATCCATCTTGCCAACTGAGAGTACGATATCGTTTCGCAGTAGGACGTGAGCGATTTCAGCTAGATATTCATCGTTCAGCGCCTGACCGAATGAACTGTATTGGTCCGTTAGTTTAGCCAACCAGCCAGGGTCATTGGTCTTTATATAATTGCTGAAATACTCGTCGTATAATTCGGAATGCCTTTCAGAATAGCCACTGATAAGGTCGTTGTCCGGTTCCAGCGTGGCTATGTGGTAGCCGTTGATTGTGGCCCAGATGGGAGAGCAAGGAATCGCCTCAAACCAAATGTCAATGGCAACCGCATCATTCCGGGACTCAAAGTGAAACTCATAGGCCAGCTGGCTTTCAGCAAAAGGCGGAAACCCGTACGATTGCAGGAATGCAAAACGAGTCTCAACGCTTTGCCTGACGTGGTCGAGTAAACCGGTTGCAGCCATGGTCGCTGTTGGGTTTAGGGTAAGCTGTAGCGAATGCTGTTACGCTAGAACCGCCGAGGTTTCGGTTTCCTTGCGCTCGCCGATTTGCTGGCGCCACATGGCGTAGTACAGGCCTTTTTGGGCCAGCAGTTCGGTGTGGCCGCCCTGCTCGGCAATGTGGCCGCGCTCGAGCACGAAAATGCGGTCGGCGTGCAGGATGGTGCTGAGGCGGTGGGCAATGAGGATGGTCATGTGCTGGCGCGAACCCGATAACTCGCGCACCGTTTTGCCGATTTCCTCCTCCGTCAGCGAGTCGAGGGCCGAGGTGGCTTCGTCGAACACCATGAGCGTGGGCTTGCGCAGCAGGGCGCGGGCAATGCTGAGGCGCTGCTTCTCGCCGCCGGATACCTTCACGCCGCCCTCGCCAATCACGGTGTCGAGGCCAAGCGGAGCGCGGGCCAGCAGCGTGTCGGCCGCGGCCTGGTGCAGGGCGTGCAGGCATTCGTCGTCGGTGGCGTGCGGGGCCACGAAGCGCAGGTTCTCGCGGATGGTGCCAGCGAACAGCTGGGTGTCTTGGGTCACGAAGCCGATTTGCTCACGCAACTCGTCGAGGTCGATTTCTGACCCCGGGATGCCGTTGTATTGAATCTCGCCCGAGAGGGGAGGGTAGAGGCCCACCAGCAGCTTCACGAGCGTGGTTTTGCCCGAGCCCGATGGGCCGACGAAGGCAATAGTCTCGCCGAGCTTCACCCCAAAGGAAATGTTGGTCAGCGCCTGGCCCTTGGCCGTGAGGTGCTGGAAGCTGACGTGGTCGAAGGCCAGGTTTTCGATGTGAGCGACCGACTTGGGGTGCAGGGGCTTCACGTCCTTGGGCGTGTCGAGAATTGTCTGGAAGTTGCCCAGCGAAATCTCGGTTTCGCGGTACACGCCGATGATGTTGCCCAGTTCCTGCAAAGGGCCGAAAATGGAGAACGAGTAAATGAAGAACGAGAAAAACTCGCCCAGACTGATATGATTCTGCACCCGTAGGTACAGGAGCAGCAGCACGATGATATTACGCAGCAGGTTCACGAAGGTGCCCTGCACGAAGCTCAGCGAGCGCAGGTAGCGCACCTTGCGCAGTTCCAGCTTCAGGATTTTGCTGGTGGTGGCGTTCAGGCGCTCGGTTTCCTGCTGGGCCAGCCCCAGGCTTTTGATGAGCTCGATGTTGCGCAGGCTTTCGGTAGTAGAGCCGGCCAGGGCCGTGGTTTCGGCCACAATAGTCTTTTGAATAACCTTAATGCGCTTGCTCAGGAAAAAGCTCAGAATGCCCAGCAGCGGAATGGTGAGGAAGTAGCCCAACGCAATGGGCCAGTACACCGTGATGGCGTACCACATCACGAAAATGATGCCCACCACCGCCGTAAACAGCACGTTCACGAAGCTCTGAATCAGCTTTTCTGCATCGATGCGCACCTTCTGGAGCTTGCCCAGGGTCTCGCCCGAGCGCTGGTCTTCGAATACCTGATAGGGCAGTTCCAGCGAGTGGCGCAGGCCGTCGGAGTACATTTTGGCCCCCAGCCGCTGGGTGATGACGTTGACGTAGTAGTCCTGAAAGTTCTTGGCGATGCGCGACACCATGGCCACCCCCAGCATGATGGAAAGTAGCGGAATGGCTTCGCGGAAAAAAGGCCAGAACGGCACTTGCCGAAGTTGATGCAGGGTAAGCTCGGGGTACTTGGCGGCGAAAAAGTCGACCAGTTTGCGAAAGAAATACGGGTCGAGCAGCGAGAACACCTGGTTGATGGTGGCCAGCCCGAGGGCCAGCACCAGCAGCGGCCAGTAGTTGCGCAGGTAGCTATAAAGGATTTTCATGGGGAGAACACACAGGTAACCCAACCGGGCCGGCCTGAAGGCAAGCAACCTGACCGGGCAGCAATGGTTTGGGATGAAAACCGGCCAACGGCCGGAGAAGGGAAAGGGTTAAACCGACCGCACTTCGGTGCGACTGCGCAGCACCAGCACCACTACCAGCAGCACCAACGATACAATGGCCGGCACACCATTGGCCAGGCCGCCGGGGATTTTGGTGGCGTGCATAAACACCGCCCCCAGCATGATGATGATAAGGCCAATGGCGGCGAGGCGCACCGTGCGCGGTATTAGCAGCCCGATGCCGCCCAGCAGCTCGGCCACGCCGATGAAGCCACCAAACCAGCCGGGGAGGCCCAACTGGCCAAACATGGTCATGGTGCCGTCGAGGTTCAGGAGTTTTTTGCTGCCACCATAAATAAAGAAGGCGGCCAGCAGGGCCTGTAAAATCCAGGCGATGATGTTGCGTACGGAAGGGCTCATAGCGAAAGGGAAGGGGTTGAGAATGAGTTGAGGCCACCAAGGTAGCGCGTCGCTGCCTGCACACCTGCCCCTGGCAGACGCGTAGCTGAGGCAAATACTTTACCGGCGCCCGCACCTGCTGCATCCGGGCTGCTACGGAGGGAAAATACCGGCTGGCTCGGATTGCCCAGCCTGGTACTATCCGGCTTCTTTGCGGCGGCGATAGTGCGGCTTTTTGGTCGGCTGCTGCCGGAGCCGGGTATCGTGGTGGAGAGCCGGTTCCTGCGTCTGTCGGCTTCTGCCTGCTCCGGGACGGGGTAGGTAGGGGCCGGCTTTCGGGCACTGGCACTGCCTGTTATTAAGGCCTAAGATTAATGGTAGGTAACATATCAGTATTTACCTCTAGCAGAACCCGTAGTTATCCAGCTTAGAAATCGAATGAGTATCACTAAATTCGTGTTATAGATAATTATTAATAGACAACTAGCCGATGGGTAGCCATCAAATCTGCTCTCATTAAACGTCTGTCGAATTCATTCAGCCCTGGTTATGACAACAGTATTCCACGAACTATTGCCTGAGAGTTACCTCATTATCCTGGCGCCGGGCACGGATGGCCCCTCCGAAGTAGCGCTGGCCGACCAGCTGCATTGCGCCGAGCGCAGCGGCAAGCCCGAAGTGTGGGTCGATTGCGGCATGCTGAATGAATTGTCGGGCGAAGCGGCCCACCTGCTGTGGGACGCGCATTACCACCTGCAAGAGCATTATGGGCGGCTGGTGCTGGTGCATGTGGCCGAGCCGGTGAAGAAAGCCCTGCTGGCCCAGCACCTTGGCCCCACGCCGCGCATTGTGCCCACGCTGCTCGATGCGGCCCGGCAGGTGCCGACCACGCTGCGGGCCGAAGCACGGGCGCGGCGTGTGGTGCGGCATTAAGCAGCGTGGGGCTGGCCTGATTAGCCTTCGGCGTTGGCGATGCTGGCGCTGGTGTGGCCGTTGCTGCCGTTGCCGCCGTTGAGCAGGAACTCGCGCAGGCGGTTGATGTGCTTGGTAATTTCCTCGAGCCGCTCGGCCTGTTGCACCGAGTACAAGCCCTCACCCCGCATGGCCATGCTGCCGAGCAAGTTTTTGCGCTCCTCCATCATGCGCAGTGCTACCCATAGCGTTTCCTCCAGGGTTTCCTGCGAGCTGCTTAGCAGCACATCCGCAGTGAAGGCGTGGCCCGTGTGGCAGCGAAACCGCAACACCTTTCCTTCGTTCACTTCCCATAGGTTGCCCCCGCAGTCGGGGCAGGTAAGGGCGACTTGATGCCCAATGCTATTGACTTCTTCGATTTTTCCCACAACTCTTTCCGCAATGGCGGCCTCCAGTTTTAGGTCCTCGGGTATCGTAACTGGATGATTCGAGGGGCTGCCGATGAGTTCATCCAGCAGCTGACCCATCTGGCCGAGCGGCACAACGTAATCGATGGCCACGTTTTGCAGCGCGCTTTGGGGCATGCTGGGGAATTCGGCTTCGGCCGGGTCCTGAACGATGGCAATGCCGCCGCAGCGCTTGATGAATTCCAGACCGGCGGTGCCGTCGTGTAGCATGCCGGTGAGCACAATGCCCACCGTGCGCTCGCCGAAGGCCACGGCGGCCGACCGGAACAAGGCATCGACGGACGGGCGGTAATGGTTTTCGCGGGGGCCTTTGGTTACGAGCAGCTGGGCGCGGCCCTGGTCTTTGGCCAGCAGGTGGCGGTCGGGCGGGGCCAGGTACAAGGTGCCGGCTTCGATGGACTCACCATCAGTGGCCAGGCGGCAGGGCAGAGCCGTGTGGCGGGCCAGCCGGGACACGAGGTGTTGGCCGTCGGAATCGGGCGCAAAGTGCTGCACCACCAGCACGGCGGCCGGTAGGGTAGCGGGCAGCTGGGCCACGAATTGCACCAGGGCAGGCATACCCCCGGCCGAAGTGCCCACAACAATTAAATGAGAAGGAACAGACATGAATAGCGCGTAAGCGAAGGCAACGGTTTTCCTACGATTATTAGGAATGAAAAGATAAAAAACGGGTGGGATTTACGGTAAATTTGCCTGGCGCGGCACCGGCCGCTACAGCGCCGGCATGTTGCCCGGGCCGCTTGCTGCTGCCTTTTGCCCCCCATGACTGAGCCAACCCTCCTGCCACCTGCTAACGAGCCGGGCCTGACCCTTACGCCGGCCGCCGACCTGCCGCGTGACGGCGATACCCCCCGCACGCCCGCTTTCCGGCGCGAAGCAGCCCGACTGGGCGGCCCCACCACCCCGTTTCCGCTGGTGGCGCTGGGAGGGTCGGCGGGTTCGCTGGTGGCCTTCGAGCAGTTTTTTCGGGCCATGCCGCCGGGCAATGGCATGGCCTTCGTGGTCATCACCCACCTTTCGCCGGACCAGGGCTCGGAACTGGCACAGGTGCTGCAGCACTTCACGCCTATGCCGGTGCAGGAGGCTACCGACGGCCTGCACGTGCGCCGCGAGCACGTGTATGTGATTCCGCCCAACCGCGACATGAGCATTCTGCACGGGTCGCTGCTGCTGTTTGCGCCTACCCAGCCGCTGGGCCGCCGCCTGCCCATCGATTTCTTCTTCCAGAGCCTGGCCAAGGATGCCCGCGAGCGCGCGGTGTGCATCATCTGCTCGGGGCTGGGGGGCGATGGCACGCTGGGGCTGAAGATGGTGATGGAGAACTTCGGGATGGTGATGGTGCAGGACCCCATCACGGCCGAGTTCGACGCCATGCCGCGCTCGGCGCTGGCCACCGAGTTTGTAGACTACGTGCTGCCGGCCAGCGAGCTGCCGGCCCGCCTGCTGGAGTACGTGCGCCACCCGCCGCACCGGCCCCGGCGCGACGAGGACAAGAGCGGCCAGACCAAGCCGGCCCACGCCCTGCAGAAGATTTTTCACCTCATCCGGGCCCAAACGGGGCACGACTTCTCTTTCTACAAGCGCAACACGGTATTCAGGCGCATCGAGCGGCGCATGAATGCCCATCAGATTGTGGACTTCACGCACTACGTGCGGTTTCTGCAGCAAACCCCGGCCGAAGTCACGGCCTTGTTCAAGGAGTTGCTGATTGGGGTGACGAAGTTTTTTCGGGACCGCGAGGCGTTCGAGCAGCTGCAGGCGCGGCTGCTGCCCCTGCTGCGCCTGAAGCCCGACGGCAGTACCGTGCGGGTGTGGGCCCCGGGCTGCTCGACGGGCGAAGAGGCGTATAGCCTGGCCATTGTCCTGCTCGAAGCCCTCGACGGCGTGGAGCGCACCAAGCACCTGAGCGTGCAAATTTTTGCCACCGACATCAACCCCGATGCCATCGACGCGGCCCGAACCGGCGAGTACACCAACAGCCTGGTGCCCGACGTGAGCCCCGAGCGCCTGCGTCGCTTCTTCGTGAAAACCGAAGCGGGCTACCGCGTGAAAAAGGAAGTGCGCGACGCCGTGGTGTTTGCCGTGCACGACCTGAACAAGGACGCGCCCTTCACCAAGCTCGACCTGCTGGTGTGCCGCAACCTGCTCATTTACCTAAGCGCCGAACTGCAGAAAAACCTGATTCCGATTTTTCATTACGCCCTGAACCCGGGCGGGCTGCTGCTGTTAGGGCCAAGCGAAAACCTCACCGGCTTTCAGGACCTGTTTCAGACCCTGGACGTAAAGTGGAAGCTCTCGCGCCGCACCGAGCAGGCGTCGTCCATCGCGCGGCTGGCCAATTTTTCGTTTTCATTGGGCCGGCACCCGCTCTCGGCCCTGCCTGCTTCTTCTTCTCCCGGCCCCATGCAGCCTGCTAATTCCCCCAAAGAAGGCCCGTTTGCCGCGCTGGTGCAGCGCCTGCTGCTGCGCCACTCACCCCGCCCGCCGTGGTGATAAACCCCAAAGGCGATATCCTATACGTGAACGGCCGCACCGGCCGCTTCCTGGAGCCGGCCCCCGGGCTGGGGGGCATGAACGTGTTCGACATGGCCCGCGAGGAGCTCAACTACGAGCTGAGCGGGGCCGTGCACAAGGCCCAGACCACCAGCGAGCCCGTGGTGATGGACAACGTGAAGCTGCGCGTCGAGGCCGGGATGCAGCTGCTGCGCCTCACGGTGAAGCCGCTGGTGAACGAAGGCGAGTCCTTGGCCGGCCTGCTGCTGGTGGTGTTTGAAGAGCAGCCCACGCCCCGCAAGCTGCGCCAGAACAAGGCGCCCACCGCGCCCGATGCCCAGGTGCAGGCCCTGGAGAAGGAGCTGCAATACACCAAGCACCGCCTCCAAACCACCATCGAGGAGATGGAAAGCAGCCTGGAGGAGCTCAAGAGCACCAACGAGGAGCTGCAAAGCGCCAACGAGGAGCTGCAAAGCACCAACGAGGAGGCCATGACCAACAAGGAGGAAATGCAGAGCCTGAACGAGGAGCTGATGACCCTGAACATGCAGTACCTGAGCAAAACCGAGGAGCTGAGCCAGGCCGCCAACGACATGAAGAACCTGCTCGATGCGACGGAAATTGCCACCATCTTCCTCGACCACGACCTGGTAATCAAGCGCTTCACGCCGCCGGTGCACCGCATTGTGCCGCTGCTGCCCTCCGACGTGGGCCGGCCCATCACGCACTTTGCCAGCTCGCTGCGCTACGACAACCTGGCGCAGGACCTGCGCCAGGTACTCGACCGCCTCACGCCCATCGAAGCCAACATCCAGACTACCCAGGGCGAGTGGTACGCCATGCGCGTGCTGCCCTACCGCACCCTCGACAACTACATCAGCGGGGCCGTCATCACCTTCACCGACATCACGGCCCTCAAAACCCTGGAGGCCCAGACCCAGGAAAGCAACCGCTTCGCCGAAAGCATTGTGGAAAGCATGCGCGAGCCGTTGCTGGTGCTCGATGCCGACCAGCGCGTGCTGGCCATCAGCGGGGCGTTTGCCCAGCTGTTTGGGCTGGATGCCGCGGCCATCAAGGGCCAATCGCTGCGCGAGCTCGACGGCGGCGCCTGGCGGCAGCCCGCCCTGCGCCTGCGCCTGCAGGAGGCCCTGGAAAACCCCGACCAGCCCTTCGAAGACTTCGCCTACTCGGCCGATTTCCCCGGCGCCGGGCCGCGCCGCCTGCGCCTCTACGGGCGGGCCCTCGTCAGCCACGGGGCCCAAACGGGGCGGCTGCTGCTGGGCGTGGAAAACAAAACGGCGGGCTAGCGCCGCCGGGGCCAGCTAGGACCGGAAATACACCGTGAATGTAGAGCCCACGCCCAGCTCGCTTTGTACCTCGATGCGGCCCCGGGCATTCTCCAACATTTTCTTCACCATGTAGAGGCCCACACCCGAGCCCTCGACGTGGGAGTGGTAGCGCTGAAACAGCCCGAACAGCGGCCGCTCGGGCGTAAGGGCCAGGCCCAGGCCATTGTCCTGCACGGCCAGCACCCAATAGGGCATTTCGAGGTAGCAGCGCAGGTGCACTACCGGCACCCGGCCGGGATGGTGGTACTTGAGGGCGTTGCTGAGCAGGTTGTAGACCACCGAGCGCAGGTTTTTCTCGGCGAAGGGAAACGTGGGGAAGCCCTCTAGGGCCACCAGTACCTGCGCGCCCAAGGCGTCAATCTGGGGCGAGAGGTCGAGGCGCACGTCGCGGATAACGTCGGCCAGCAGCACCGGGGCCAGTGCCTGGCCCGTCTCCTGCTGCAGGTGGCCAATGTCGCCGAGGTGGGTGATGGTTTGCAGGAAGCGGTCGGCCGAGCTTTGCATCAGGTCCAGGAGGTGGGCCGACTTGCCCACCAGGCTAGCTGGGGGTAACTCGTCGCGCAGGGCGTGCAGCAGGCCGGTGAGGTTGGTGATGGGGCCGCGCAGGTCGTGCGAGGCCGCGTACACAAACGTCGACAGGTCGACGTTGGCGTGGGCGAGCTGTTGGTTGGAGTCGTCGAGCTCGTCGATGGAGGCCCCCAACTCCACGTTGGTTTCGGCTAGGGCCTCGTTGGCAGCATACAGCTTGTGGTTGACGGCGGTGAGCTGCTGATTGAGTCCCTGCACCTGTTGGCGGGCTTCCACTTCCTGGGTTATGTCCGTTACCAGGGAATAGAAGCCGGCCACGCGGCCGGCCTGCACGTCGGGCACAAAGCTGGTGCGGATGTGCTTCACAAAGTCGGTGCGGTAGGGCATGCGCGCTTCGAAATCAACTCGCTCGCCGGCCAGCGCCCGCTCGAAGTGCGGCAGCACGCCCAGGTAAGCGGCCTCGCCCACCACCTCGCGCACCAGCTGGCCCTGCAGCGCCGCCACCGGCTGCCCAAACCAGGCTTCGTAAGCGAAGTTGTTGAAGCGGTAGCGGTGCTCATGGTCGACGTAGCTGATGAGGACGGGCAGCGCATCGGTGAGCAGGCGCAGCTGCTTGGCGGTGGCCTCGCTGGCCTGGCGGGCCCGCACCTGCGCGCTCACCTCGAAGGCAAACACCAGCACCCCATCAATGCGCCCGTGCTCGTCGTGCCGCGCCTGGTACGTGAAATCGAAGTACCGGTCTTCGAGGGCGCCCCCTTCGGTGGTGTGATAGGAAACCAGCAGGCCGTACTCGCGGCAGGTGAGGCCCGTTTCGTACACCTGGCGCAGCATGCCGAGCACCGGGTGGTTGGCCAGCTCCGGCAGGGCCACCAGTAGGGCCTGGCCTAGCAGGGGACGGCCGGGCAGCAGCGCCTGGTAGCCGGGGTTCACCAGCTCGAACACCAGCGCCGGCCCAGCCAGGATGCAAATGGCGGCCGGCGCGGCCGTGAAGAGCCGCTCCAGGCGCACGCGGTGGCGCTCGGCGTCGGCGCGGGCGGCGTGGGCGGCCTCGGTGCGCTCGGTCACGCGGGCATCCAGGGTTCGGTTGAGCAGCTCAAGCTGTTTTTGGGTGCGCCGCAACTCGGAGTTGTGGGCGTGCAGCTCGGCGTTGGCGGCGAGCAGCGACCCATTGGCATGGGCCAATTGCTGGTTCAGGGCCTGCACCTGCTGGCGGGCCTGCACCTGCTCGCTCACCTCGGTGGCCACCACCGTTACGCCGCTGATGGCGCCGTTGGCCTCGCGCAGCGGGTGGTACACGAAGTTCCAATGCACGGTGTCGCGGAGCCCGGCCCGGTCGATGAACGAGGGCAGCTCGTGCGCCACGTAGGGTACCCCCGTGGCCATCACTCCATCCAGCAGCTCTTCGAAGCCCTGGCCGGCGGCCTCGGGCAGCAGCTCGAACAGGGGCGTGCCCAGGGTTTGGGGCAGGGTGCGGCCCCAGAGGCCGCACACAGCCGGATTGGCCAGCTCGACGACGTAGCGCGGCCCCCGAAACACGGCAATGGCCACCGGGGCCTGCTCGACCAGCGCCCGGAATCCCTCCTGCTGCGCTTCGTGCTGCCGGCGGGCCCGCACCTGCTCGCTTACCTCGTAGGCAAAGGTGGAGATGCCCACGATTTCGCCCTGCTCGCGGTAGGCCTGGTAGGTGAAGGTGAAAAACAACTCCTGCGGTGCGCCCCCGTCGGGGGCTGCCATCAGCAGGGGCTGCTCGTGGCCGAAGTAGGTTTCGCCGGTGCGGTACACGGCGTCGAGCCGGGCCACAAAGCCGCCGCCCACGGCTTCGGGCAGGGCCTCGGCCACGGGACGGCCCAGCAGGGTGCGGTCGGCAAAGAGCTGCTGGTAGGCCGCGTTCACGTATGCGTAGCGGTGCTCGGGCCCGTGCTGCACGCAAATAGCGGCTGGCGTGTGGGCAAATACCTGTTCGAACACCTCGCGGGCCCGGGCTTCGGCGGGCGTCTCGGCCACGTGAGCGGGCCCAGCCGGTTGGAGGAGCCACGGGGGGAGGTTGGCGGGCATGGCGGCGGAAAGAGGGCTGCGTACGACCGGCAGATGGGCAACGACGCCGGCCTTCAGGGGCGGCGGTTCGGGAAAGGTACAACCGCAAGAGTAAGGAATGCTCTGCTCTTGATTGAAAGATATTTGCGCGGCAGAACCGCCGCCGCTCGCAGTCCGCCGTGCGCTCGGTTGTAGGCCTGCCCGAGCTGCTACACTGCCAGCAGCTCGGGTAGGTCGAAGGGTATCATGGCCTGGCTCTGGTGAATGAGGTGATAGAACTCCATGGTCCTGAGGAATGGGCACCAGGAACAAAGACAGGCTGCTGGTTGAGTTGAACGGTAGCAGCGCCTGAAAATGTACGATGCGTATGACAGAAGGGTGGCCGGGTTCGCGCACGCTGGTCAGCTTCCGCCGCGGCCCTTGTTTTCTCTCTTCTCCCAATACCTTTTACGTGCAGCGTTACGCGCCGGGCCATGCGCTTTTTCCGGTAAGCGATACAGGCCGCCGGGGCCCGGGCAAACTGGCTTGGCTACTTCCGCATGTTAGCCGTGCAACGCCGCCGGGTGGCTTCTTGGCAAGTGCCCGTCACGATAACTGATGCAGAACAAAGAGCACTCCGTTGCCTGCCTGCTGCGTAGCTGCTGCCGGCTTTAAGCCGATGCCTCCGCTTCGTCGAGGGCGCGGCGCACGTCGGCCCAGGTGAGCTCCCCGGCAATGTAGCGGGCACAAAGCTGCTCGGTTTCGGGCGTGACTGTGGTTTTGAGCTTGGGCAGCGCCTCCCGAAGCTGGTGCAGGACGTAGGCGCGCTGCTGTGGGGTTTGGGCGCAGGGTCCGAAGCGGGAATCGTGAGCCATGACGAGGGGTAGAAAGGGTAGCGCCAACCAATAGCCAGGAAGGATAACGCCGCTGCAAATTTCCGACAGGTAGTTACATTTCGCTACGGGCTAAATACGGATTTTGACCTCCGTGCGCGCCGTTTGGGCCGTTACAAATACTGAGTTTAGGGCGAGCTACCGTTCCCAATGCGCGGCTCACCCTATCTTCCGCCGCTATTTGGCTAGAGATGCTTAGAGCCGTTTCGGAGTCAGTGGATGTAGGGGCGGGGTCGTACCCGGTAGGGCTTGCCCCCGCCCGGACGTTGATGCCCGTTGACCGGTTCCGTTCAACGACGGGCGGGGGCAAGCCCTACCGGGTACGACCCCGCCCCTACATCGTTTAGCCTGTACCCTAACTACGAAACCACTATAATGCTGCCTGCCGCGCTTTGCAGGCCTCCTGTTACCCGCGCCGGCCCGAGCGAGAGGAATAGATAAAACTAAATATAACTCTGGTAGTTATGTCCGCAATTCTACCCACTGCTGCTGCTGAACACTTCTATCATAACTTACCGGCCCGACTTGCACATCGTATTCCTGCGCTGGCAGCAGCCCGGTACCCTGGCCGAAGTACAGCACTCGTACCGCGCCACCCTGGCCCTGGCCCTGCAGCACGACTGCGGCAACTGGCTGCTCGACTCGCGCCGCTGCGGCCCCATCCGGGCCGAAGAAACCGTCTGGCTCAGCCACACGTTTTTTCCGGAAGCCGTGGCCCAGCTGTCCCCGCGTCCGTTGCGGCTGGGCGTGTTCAGCTCCTTGCAGCGCATGGAGCAAATGCGCACCGACACGGCTATAATCCCCGCCGTGCGGGCCGCGCTGGCCGCCACGCAGCCCTACGAGGCGGGCATTTTCATTACCGAGGCCGAAGCCGTGGCTTGGCTGCAGGCGCCGGCGGTGTAGGCCGCGGCCCCTGCCCATGGGGCCGGGACTGGGCCGGGCCAATATATTTGTGGCCTACCCGGGCTTAGCCCTTCGCCGCCCCCCGTCATGCCCGATACTGCCTTTCCCGACTACGTTTACCGGCCCGACCTCGACCTTTTCACGGTGCGCTGGCCCACCCACGAGCGCACTGCCACTGCCCCGGGCGACTACGAAGCACTGCTGCTGCTGCCCGAAGCCCGGCGCACCCACCGCTGGCTGTTTGATGTGCGCCGCCGGCCCTATACCACCGCCGCGGCCGCCCGCTGGGTGGTCCGGGACTGGCTGCCCCGCGCCGGGGCCCTCACGCCGGCCCCCCTGCGCCTGGCCTTCCTGGTGGCCCCCGAGCGCGCCGAAGACCTGGCAACCGACTCGCCGCTGCGCACCGAGGTGCAGCCCTCCACGATGCCCGGGCAGCCCTACATCCTGCACGCCTTCACCGACGAGGGCGCGGCCGTGCGCTGGCTGCTGGCCTAAGCTGGCGGGCCGGATAGGTGCCCCGACCTGTAAGAGGCAAAATGGCCCGGCTTGCGGCCGGGGCAGCACCTTTTGAGACCAGTTTGGCTGCTGCTGCAGCCGCCGAGGACGCAACAGGTGCCGCCCCAGCAGCTATTGCGGCCCGCGCACCACCAACAGCGCCCTCGAAGGCACCTATTCGGGCCAACGTGGCCGCTATTACAGCCAATGGGGTAGTAATAAGTAGGTCGGGGGTAGTAATAAGTAGGTCGGACCCACTTATTACTACCCCCGACCTACTTATTCGTTCTGTGGCCGGGCCTAGCCCCGGGCGGCTGCTTTGGCCGTGGCTGCTGCCGTAGGCCGGCCAGGAAAGCGCTGGCTCAGGTCGTCGTAGGCGGCCTGGGCCCCGGGCTGCTTGTTCTTGGCCAGGAACTTAATGTTGCCATACACGGTGAGGGCGTTGCCGTAGGCTTCGGAGCCGGCCACCATCACGGTGCTGTCGAGGTCGAGGGCAAGCTGCTCGCACTGCTGGCGCAGGGGGGTGAGGGCGGCCATGCCGGCCGTGTCCTGCTTCAGCTCGGCCAGGTCGACGAAGGCCGGCACGAAAGCGGGGGTGCTGGTGGCGTAGTCGGCGGCCTTGTTCACGAAGGCCACCGTTTTATCGGCCATGCGCAGCATGGTTTTGCGCTCGTCGGGGGTAAGGGAAAGGAGGTAGGGCGCCAGGGCCGTTTTAATGGCGTCGAGGTGCTGCTGCACGTCGGTGAGGACCTTGGCCGGAATGTCGGCGTGGAATTGGTTGGGCATGACGGTAAACGCGTAAAATGGAAGGATATGCGGTGCCACTCGGCCGGGGCAAGGTAGCGCTTATCGGGCGATACTTGCCGGTGCTGGCGGGGCTGCATATCGGGGCATCAGGCGTTGCCCGTTGCGTCGTCGAGGGCCCGGCGCACGTCGGGCCAGCTCAGCTCGCCGGCCACGTAGCGGGCGTAGAGCTGCTGGGCGTAGGCCGTGGCCCTGGTGTGAAGCTTGGGGTAGACCAACTGCAGCTGCCGCAGCACATTGGCGCGCTGCTGCGGGGTTTGGGCGCTGGGGCCGAAGCGGGAGTCGTAGGCCATGAGCTGAGAAGGAACAGGCAACACCAGACAAGGGCGATAATGTCCTCTCCAAATGCCGGCTAAGCCAGCGGCGGGGCGCAAGTGGATAAATACGGGTTTGCAGGGGGATGAATACGGGTTGGGCCAGAAGGGAAACCCGGTACCTGCCACCGAGCTTGCCTGCGGGGGGGCGAGGACTTACCTTCATTGTTCCGCCCTTCATTTCCCACCTGTGCCCACGATGCCTACTCCTGCCCCCGACGAGTTACCGCCCGGCCTCACCGCGGCCCACGCCAGCCTGTTGGCGCTGCGCGACCGGGCCGAAACGCGTCGCCGGCTCGTAACCCAGGCTTCGGCCCCGCACACCCCCGAAGAGACCCAACGTCTGGTGCAGGAGCTGCAAGTGCATCAGATTGAGCTCGAGATGCAGTACGAGGAGCTGCTGCTGGCCCAGGCCGAGGCCGAGAATGCCCGCGGCCAGTACGTCGACCTCTACGAGTTTGCGCCAGTGGGCTACTTCTCGCTCAGCGAAAATGGCCTCATCGAGCAGCTCAACCTCTGCGCCAGCCAGCAGCTGGGCGCCGTGCGGCAGCGGCTGGTCGGGCGCCGCTTCGCCTTGTTTGTCGCCCCGGCCCAGCGCCTGGAATTCGGGCAGTTCCTGGCCCGGGTGTTTAGCTCCGAAGCATCGCAGAGCATCGAGCTGCCTTTGCTGCACGAAGACGGTACCAGCTTTTATGGGCACCTCGAAGGCTTGCGCACGGCCATGCCCAACGGCCCGCAGTGCCGGCTGGCCGTGCTGGATGTAACGGCCCGGCGCCGGGCCGCCGATGCGCTGGCCGCTAGCGAAGCCCGCTTTCGCAAGCTCTTCACCGACAGCTCCGACGCGGTGGTGCTGCTGCAAGGCACCCAGTACGTCGACTGCAACGCGGCGGCGCTGCGGCTTATTGGCGCCCGGCACCGCGAGCAGCTCGTGGGCCAGCCCGCCTGGA
This sequence comes from Hymenobacter glaciei, assembly GCF_039539585.1. Classification (NCBI taxonomy): domain Bacteria; kingdom Pseudomonadati; phylum Bacteroidota; class Cytophagia; order Cytophagales; family Hymenobacteraceae; genus Hymenobacter; species Hymenobacter glaciei. The sequence continues at coordinate 61,903 of NZ_BAABDK010000011.1, forward strand.
TGCCCGCGCCCGAGTTTCAGCCCAACGGCCAGCGCACCAGCGACCTGTTTCAGGCCACCATCGCCGAAGCGGTGGCCCAGGGCTCGAGGCGCTGCGAGGCCCTGATGCACCGCGTCACGGGCGAGGAAATCTGGGTCGAGGCCGTGCTCACGCCCATCGAATTGGGGGGCACGGCCCCGCTGGTGCACATCCTGTGGCGCGACGTTACGGCGGCGCGGGCGGCGGCCCAGCGGCTGCATGACAGCGAAGCCCGCCTGAGTCTGGCCCTGGCCGCCTCGCAAACCGGCGTGTTTACCTGGGACTTTGGTACCAATGAAATAGTCGGCGATGCGCGTTCTCAGGAAGTGTTTGGCCGCCAGCCGACCACCGGCCCGGTGCTGGTGGAAGACATCAAAACCAGCTTCCACCCGCACGATTTGGCCCGCGTGTGGGGGGGGCTGCAAGCTGCCATTGCGGTGCAGGGGCCCCTGGAGCTCAGCTTTCGGGTGGTGTGGCCCGACGACTCGGTGCACTACCTGCACCTGGCCGGCCGCGTGGTGGCCAACGGCCAGGGCCACGCCACGGGCCTCACCGGCGTGCTGCGCGACGTGACCGCCCAGCGCGCCGCCGACGAAGAGCTGCACTACAAAAACCTGGTGCTCGAACGCATGCTGCAAAAGCTGCCCATGGTGCTCACCCGCCTGCGGCCCGATGGCACCTACCTCGAATCGGTGGGGGCCGGGCTGGCGTCCGTGGGCATCCTCCCAGGCAGCTTGGTGGGCAAGAACGTACACAACATATTCACTACCGTGCAGCCCGAGCTGGCGCGCGTGCTGCACGGCGGGCAGGCCGAGTTTCTGGCCCAGATTCCGGTAGCCGGAGGCCCGCCGGTGGCGTTCCAGAACTATGCTTTCTTTGATGAGCAGGGCCACCAGGTGGTGGTGCTGGCCGTGGACGTGACGGTTGCCGAGCAGCAGCGGCGGCAATTGCAGGTCGAAAAGGACTTCACCCAGAGCCTGCTCGAAAACAGCGTCGACTGCATCATCACCCTCGACGAGCAAGGGCGCATCGTGGTCTGGAATGCCGAAGCCGCCCGTTACTTCGGCCTGAGCACCGCCCAGGTGCAGGGCCAGCCGCTGTTAGACGTGCTGCCGGACCTGGGCCAATACACGGAGCACGAGCTGGCCCGCGCCCTGGCCGGCGACCGCATCGACCGCTTCAACCGCACGTTTCGGCAGCGGCCCGGGCGCTACGATGCCCACCTGGTGCCCCTGCCGCCCCCGGTCGGCAATGCCTCGGGCGGCGTGCTCGTCATTCTGCGCGACGTAACCGAGCGCGAGCGCCTGGCCGAAGAAGCCACCCAGCAGCGCCTGCGCCAGCAGCAGGAAGTGCTGGCCGCCATCCTCACCACCCAGGAAAGCGAGCGCAAGCGCATTGCCGAGGCCCTGCACAACGGCCTGGGCCAGCTGCTCTACGCCGCCAAGCTTAGCCTCGACAAGTCTGCCGGCCAGCCGCCCGCGCCACGCGAGTCGGTGCGCCTGCTCGAAGAAGCCATTCGCACCACGCGCACCATTTCCTTCGAGCTGACGCCCGGGATTCTGGAGGATTTTGGCCTGCGCACGGCCCTGGAGGCCCTCGTGAAGCGCATTGCCCCGGCCCGCCTGCCCGTGCACCTGCACCTGCGCGGGCTCGAGCAGCGCCTACCCGCCCAGGTGGAAATTGCCGTGTACCGCGCCGTGCAGGAGCTGCTCAACAACGTGATGAAGCATGCCCAGGCCACCGAAGTCGAAGTGCACGTGGCCCACGAACCCAAGCGCCTCTACGTGAGTGTGGAAGACAACGGCTGCGGCTTCGAGCCCGCCGTGCTGGCCGCCGAGCCGCTGGTGGGCATCGGGCTGGCCGGCGTGCGCAACCGGGTGGCCTTGCTGGGCGGCGAGCTGTCGGTGGAGTCGGAGCTGGGCCGGGGCACCATCATCAGCTTCGAAGTAGACGTGTAAGCTGGGCCCGGGCCGGCCTATATTTGTGGAGGTCAGCCGTTGGTTGAGCACCGCGGGCACTTTTTTGCCCGGCGATGCGTCCCGCACCACCCATTGCGCTTGGCACTTCCCGCGTACTTTTTTCGATGAAAGCAGGACTTACTCGCATTCTGGCTCCTGTGCTCGCCGCCCTGGCCCTGGCCGGCTGCCAGCACGATGCCGAAACCGTGACGCCGGAAGTTCCTGTGGCGGCCCCGACGGCCTATGTGCTCGACGTGCCCAGCAACTTCCCGGTCCTGCCGGCCGCGCCGGCCGATAACCCGCTCACGGTAGAAGGGGTGGGGCTGGGCCGCCGGCTGTTCTACGACAATGCGCTATCCGTCGACAACAGCATTTCCTGCGCCTCCTGCCACCGCCAGGAGCTGGCCTTCAGCGACGGCCGGGCCCATGCGCTGGGCGTGAACGGCGGCCGCACGCCCCGCAGCGCCATGAGCCTGGCCAACCTGGCCTGGGAGCCTAAGCTAACCTGGGACGGCGCGGCCACCAGCCTCGAAAACCAAGCGCGCATCCCCCTCGAAAGCCCGGTGGAAATGCACCAGGCCCTGAGCGCCGGGGTGGCCCGCCTGCAGGCAGGCAGCACCTACCCGGTTTTGTTCCGCCAGGCCTTCAGCAGCAGCACCATCACCGAAACCAACCTGCTCAAAGCCCTGGCCCAGTTCGAGCGCACCCTGGTGTCGGGCAACTCGCGCTTCGACCAGTTCCGGCGCGGCAACCGCACGGCCCTGAGCGCCTACGAGCAGCAGGGCCTGCTGCTGTTCAACACGCACCCCAATGGCACGCTGCGCGGCGGCAACTGCGGCGACTGCCACTCGGGCGACCTGCAAACCAACCACACCTTCAGCAACAACGGCCTCGATGCCGCCCCGGCCGACAGGGGTCTGGGCGCGCAAACCGGCCTGGCCACCGACAACGGCAAGTTTCGGGTGCCCTCGCTGCGCAACATTGCCCTCACGGCGCCCTACATGCACGACGGCCGGTTTACTCGCCTCGAAGACGTCGTTAGCCACTACAACGAGCACGTTGTCCTCAACAGCCCCAACATCGACCCGCTGCTGCTCAACACCACCAACGACCCCGCCCAGCGCAGCCTCACCCTGGATTTGACGGCCGACGAAAAGGCCAAAATCGTGGCCTTCCTGCGCACGCTCACTGATACCACGTTTACCCACGACCGGCGCTTCGCCCGGCCGTAGCGGGTAAGTCTTGGCTGGTGTAAAGACGCATACTTACGTCTCGTCGTCGAACGACAGAGGCAAACGAAACCCGAACAAACGAGGCGAACGACCCCCGGATGACATCGTTCAACGACGAGACGCAAGTATGCGTCTCTACCCCGTTCAAGAGCAACCCCAAACCCGTGGGCCACAGGTTTCGCATAGATTCCTCCACGACTTTCGCGGCCTGCATTTGCAACCCGGCCCAGCAAATCGTGTCGGGCTAGTAGCCAAATGAATTGGTGAGCCAGAGAAGAACACGGTTGTGATGATTTTTGAAGAATACCGGGAGGATGCGCGGCGGCGCCACCAAAGCAAGCTATGGCTGAACCTATTAACCCTGCTGCTGCTGGCTGGGTCGCTGGGCGCCCAGGCCCAAACCACCGGCCGGATTGACGGCACGCTGCTCGACGCCGCCAGCCAGCAGCCGCTGCCTTTTGCGGGCGTGGTGCTGCTACGGGCCTCGGATTCTACCTTCGTTACCGGCGCGCAGTCGTTGGAAAGCGGGGCCTTCGCTTTGGAAAAAGTGCCCTTGGGCAGCTACGTGCTCAAAGCCACCGTGGTGGGCTACCGTACCGGCCTGCGCGCCGTGAGCCTGACGGCCGCCGCCTCCGAGCTGCACCTGGGGCCACTGCGGCTGCGCACGGCCGCCACCAAGCTGGCCGAAGTAGTGGTGAAGGGCGAGCGCGCCATTGTGACCGACAACCTTGACAAAAAGGTAATCGACGTGACCAAGGACCTGACTGCTACCGGGGGTACCGCCGTGGACGTACTTCAGAACGTGCCCTCCGTGACGGTGGACCAGAGCGGCGCCGTGAGCCTGCGCGGCTCGACCAACGTGCGCATTCTGGTGGACGGCAAGCCCACCGGCGTGACGCTGGACCAGTTGCCGGCCAGCTCGATTCAGAACATTGAGGTAGTCACCAACCCCTCGTCGCGTTACGACGCCGAGGGCTCGGCCGGCATTATCAACATCGTGCTGAAGAAGGAGCGGCAGGACGGCCTGAACGGCCAAGCCAGCGCCACGGCCGGCACCGGCCGCAAGTACAACACCTCGCTCAGCCTGAACTACCACCAGGGTAAGTTCAACGTGTTTGGCTCGTATGACTGGCGCGACGACCGCCGCACGGGCTATGGCTCGGTGCGCCAGCGCAGCGAAACCGCCACCGGGGCTGTGGTGCTGAACCAGGACCGCACTGGCGTGTTCCGGGGCGTGTCGCACGCCGTGCGCCTGGGCTTCGATTACGCCCTCACCCCCGACCAGACCCTGACGCTGACCGTGCAGCCGCGCTACAACTCGCAGAACAACCGCGAGGAAATCATCTCCAACCAAACCAACCTAACCACCGGCGACCGGCCCTCGCTGGGCAACACTACGCGCTACAATACCAACGCCGGCGCAGCCAAACAGGCCGATTTCAGCCTGGATTACCGCCGCATCTGGCCCGAACAAAAAGGGCGGGAGCTGACCGCCAACGTTGTGTACACGCCGGTGCACAGCGACATCGGGGTGAATTCGACGGTGGACTACCGCGACCAGCCCACCGGCTACCAGCAGCAGCAGTTCGACACCCAGAACGACCTGGCCTCGGCCCAACTCGACTACGTGCGGCCGGTGGGGGAGAAGGGCCGCTACGAGCTGGGCGCCAAGAGCATTTCGCGCCGCTCCGACGACGATTACCGCTTCATCAGCCAGCCCGCGCTGGCCTACAACCCCTCGAACCGTTTCATCTACCACGAGTTCATCCAGTCGGTGTATGGCACCTACGCCAACGTGGCCGGCGCGTTCAACTACCAGTTCGGCCTGCGCCTGGAGCAGACGGACACGCGCGGCGACCTGGTGGCCAACGTGCCCGCCCCAAGCTTCACGCGGAGCTACTTCAGCCTGTTTCCGAGCGCCGTGCTGGCCTACGATGTGAGCAAGGAGCACCGGGTGCAGCTCAGCTACTCGCGCCGCGTGCAGCGCCCGAGCGCCGACGAACTCAACCCTTTCCCCGACCGCTCGGACCCGCTGAACCTGCGCGCCGGCAACACCGAGCTGCGCCCTGAGTTCGTGCATTCGCTGGAGTTGGGCGACCAGCATTTTTTCGGGGCCGGCAGTTCGGTGAGCGCCACGGCGTTTTACCGGCTCGAAGAAAACACGATTACCAACATCCGCGACCCGTTGTTTTTCGATGTGATTACCAATTCCATCGTCACGAACACCACCCGCCTGAATGTGGGCCAGGAAACCAACTACGGCCTCGAAGCCGTGGTGAGTGCGCCGCTCACCAGCATCTGGAAAGTGAGCTTGAACGCCTCGGCTTTCCGGCGCATCATCAAAGGCTCGGCCCCGACCAATGTCGATTTCAACACCAGCAATTTCGTGTACACGAGCCGGCTGAATACCACGGTATCGCCCACCAAGCTGCTCGACTTGCAGCTCTCGGCTAACTACCGCTCGCCGGTGGTGTCGGTCCAGGGCCAGCGCCTCACCCAGTTCAACGCCGACTTTGCCGCCAAGTACAGCGTGCTGAAGGAGAAAGGCAGCCTCACGCTGCGGGTGTCTGATATCTTCAATACGCTGCAGTTCAATTTCAACGCCGCCGGCACCGGCTTCGAGTCGGTGGCGCGCAACAAGCGCGAGTCGCGCATCGCGTACTTGGGCTTTAGCTACCGCTTTGGCAACGGCAGTGCGGCCCCGCGCCCCAAGCGCAAGGAGGAGCCGGCCGATGAGCGCGGCTTCGAGTAGGCCTTTCACTATCATTCAAACAGCTTCTTAGCTCCTGAATTTGAAGTTCGGCAACGTTAGCAGTTGCTGCACTACCGCTTCTTTCCTGAAGTAGGTGCGCAAAAATAAACGAGTAAAAGAACGTCATGCAGAGCGCAGCGAAGCATCTCGCGTGTGGCAGTAAATCAATCGTTTAATGATGCGAGCGAGATGCTTCGCTGCGCTCTGCATGACGCTTACTTGTGCGTGACTACTTAAATTCCTGTCATGTTCGCCTCGTTTCGCATTTCCTTGCTCACACAGCCTGTAGAGCCGGAGAAAAAGCCGTAGCGCCGGTTACTATCGGGGCTGGCAGAGGGCATAATTACGCAGCTTTGGACGCGAATTCTGTGGGGGGTGCGGGCGGCCTGAATCGTAAATTTGCCCTTGCAGTCAGGCTGATTTCCGGCAGCCTTCACGGCCCGTTTTGTCGCGAGCCATTCTCATTTAACTTCTCCTTATCATGTCCACGCTTCAATTCAAAACCACCATCAACTGCGGCGGCTGCATAAAGGCCGTCACGCCCGCGCTCAACCAAGCCGTGGGAGCCGGCAACTGGCAGGTTGATACCGTCAACCCCGCCAAAATCCTGACCGTAACCTCCGACCAGGCCACGGCCGAGCAGATAGTGCAGGCCGTAGAAGGTGCCGGCTTCGAGATTCAGGCCGCCGCTTAGGTCGCGGCTGGGATGAATCGAAAAAGGGCAGCCCTGCATCGGGGCTGCCCTTTTTTGGCTTTGAATTCAGGTGGGGAGCGGTTCCACCAGTCCGACCGCCCTAGGCGGTCCGACCGGTTGTCGTTGGGGCGGAGTCGTTGCTGCTTCCACCGGTCAGACCGCCTAGGGCAGTCGGGCCGGAGCGGGCCCGCTACTCCACCACCAGCTGACGGCTGGTTGTCAAGTCGCCCACTTGCAGTTTCAGCAGGTAGACGCCAGCCGGCAGGCGGCCGAGCACCAATTCCTGGTGGCCGGCCTGACGGGCCGTTACCGTGCGCACGCGCTGGCCCAGTGCACTGTACACGCTCAGCGCTATGGGCTGCGCGCCGGGGCCGGGCACGGTGTAGGCCAGCATGGCGGCAGCGGCAGCGGGGTTGGGGTACAGCGAAACATCCAGCGCCTTATCGGCCGCGCTGCGGCTGGCTAGCACGCCGCTGCCCAACTGGAACGCCACGTACTGGTTGCCGGGAATGGCGGTGAAATCGGGGTTGGCCCCCAGCGGCGTGGTGCGGCCGGGAATCGTCGGAATCACATCGGTGAAGAAAACACCGTCGGCATCGGTGTAGCCGGCAAACAGCTCGATGCGACTGCCCGCGCCCACCGAAGCCCCCGCCGCACCCAGCGCCGCCAGCGGAATCTCAATTTCAAGGCCCGCGTTGCTGGTGTTGGTCGTGAGGGTGGGCGTGTTGAAGTAGGCAAAGCGCGCGCCGGCAAGGTCGAGCGTGGCCGGAGCCACAACTACGCCGCCGGTTTTGGTGCCAGCCCCGATGTACGTGTCGTTGCCCGGCGTAACGGGTCCCCCCGTCACGTAGGAAACGCGGCTGAAATACACGTCGTTGGCCGTGGCCGAAGTTGGCCCCACCGACACGCGGAAACCGTAGTCGGCCTGCATATCGAGCGTCGGGCGGTGCTTGAGCGGCGAAGGCGCATTACTGCCGCCGATGAGCTGCTGGCTGGCCGGCGCACCCAGCTGGCCGGCCGTGTTCAGGTACAGCACCAAGGCGCGGTAGCTCCCGCCCGCCGATTCGGCCGAACCAGTCAGCAGCAGGTTTAGCGTAGTAGCGGTGCTGCCCACGTACAGGGCTTGCAGGCCGCGGTCGGTTTCGGAGTGCGGGCCGGTGTAGGTGGCGGCCAGCTGGTACTGGCCCGGGCCGGTACCGATTTCGGCCGCCGAGGCCTGGCCATCGAGCGTGAACTGCGGCGTGGCCGCCGTGGTGCTGGCTACAAATTCTACCTCATCGAGCCGGGCGGTCTGGCCCGCGCCGGCTGTCGAGCGCAGTCCGATTTCGCACTGCCCGTTGCTCACCACAACATTGCTGACTTGCACCGGCACCCAGGTGGTCGAAGTCGGTAGGGTAGTCGCCAGCTCGGTACCGCCGAAGCCGCTGGCGTAGAGCTGGCACTGCGTCTGGCCGCCGCTGCTTTGGGCGCGGGCCCGTAGCGTGTAGGTGCCGTTGGGCACATTGGTGAGCAGCTGGTAAGTGCGCACCTGGTAGGCCGCAGCTTTCTGGTGCGTGAGCTGGTAGAGGCCCGCGACGCCGGGTGCTTGCGTCAAGTCGGCATCAGCAGTAGAGGCGGTGCTCCAGCCCAGCGGCGTTTGCGTGGGGCCGGTGAACTCGAAGCCGGGGTTGTACACCAGGCCGGCGGCCGGCGGCACGTTTCGAAAGGCCCGCAGGGCAGTGGTGGGCCGGCCGGCGTTGGTCCAGGCGCCCAGATTGTAGCCCATCCAGTTGTAGGCCTGCGGCTCCCAGTACAGCACGCCGAGGCCCTTGTTGCCGGGCACGGCCTGGGTTTTGGCCTGCAGGTCGAGGAGCATTTGCTGAGTGGGAATGGTCGCATCGGTGGGCATGCCGGTTTCTACCACCATCACCTCTTTGCCGGGGTAGCGCACCACCAAGTCGTTCATGTTGGCCTGGCACTGCGCCGTGAGCGTGGGCCAGTCGGTGATGCTCGGGTAGAGCGAGAGGCCCATCACATCGAACCGCGCCCCGTTGTTGGTCAGGCCGCCGAAAATGTAGCGCGAGGTGTTCACGTTGAAGCCGTTGGAAACGTGCGCAATCACCTTGATACTTTGGTTCGATGCCTTCACAGCCGCGTAGCCACGGTCGAACAGCTGGGCAAACTGCGCCATGTTGACGGAAGCCTTACCCTCGGGCCAGAGCATGCCGTCGTTGGTCTCGTTGCCCACTTGCACCCACTTGGGCGTAATGCCGTTGTTTTTCAACAGCTCCAGCGTGGTGAAGGTGTGGTCATAAACAGCAGTGAGCAGCTGCGGAAACGGGTAGGCAGCCCAAGCGGCGGGCTTGTTTTGGCGGCCGGGGTCAGCAAATTCGTCGCTATAGTGGAAGTCAATCATGACGCGGTAGCCCAGCGCCTGGGCCCGCATTGCCTTGGCCAGCACGTCGGCCGGACTGTTCCAGCCGCCGGCCGGGTTCACCCACACCCGCAGGCGGACGGTGTTCATATCGTAGCCCTTCAGCAGCTGAAACAGGTCCTGCGGGGTGCCGCCTTCGGTGTAGAAACGGTAGTTCGATTGCTCCATCTGAGTTACCCAGCTCACATCAGCTCCTTTTGCGAAGGGCGCGGTTGTCTGGGCGTTGGCGTGGGGCACGAGCCCGGCCAGCAGGCTCAGGAGCAATAGAAGTCGTTTCATCAGGGTGGAGTTGGTTGTAATGATTGGATAGTTTACATCGAATGAGGTAGGGGCGGGGCTTGCCCCCGCCCGGCGTTGCACGGAATCGTTGGAAAAGCACGGAACTATTGAAAGGGTTCTGACGCCCGGGCGGGGGCAAGCCCCGCCCCTACATCGTTCGAATAGCCAGCATTTCTAAGTGGACAAAAAGACCGAAACCTCGCCCGAAAACGTGAGCGTGAGCTGGTGCATGGCGCGGGTGCAGGCCACGTAGAGCATGCTCTTATCGACCTCCGTTTTGTAAGTGCGAGCGGAGGCAAACGGCACAATCACCTCATCAAATTCCAGACCCTTCGCCAGATGCGCCGAGGTGATGATAATGCCCTCTTTGAAGCTCGTGGACTCGTCGGTGAGCAGGTAAATACCGGGCGCTTCCAGTACCCGAAAGGCTTCTTCGGCCTGCCGCAGGGTTTTGCAGATGATGCCCAATGAATGATTCCCGGAGCTCAGAAAGTTAGTAATCAGTTCTTTAATGCCCTGCAACTCCTCATCCCTACTAGCGAAACGCACCACCGCGGGCGCGGGCCCGTGCCGTTCCAGCGGGATGATGTTGGGGTTGGGCGTGATGCGCTGCGCGAACGCCGTAATCTCCATCGTGGAGCGGTAGCTGCGGTAGAGCCGCACCACCTCGGCCTGTGGGAACACGCGCTCGATGGTTTCGGCCGAGGACGCGCTGTACGGGTTCACGGTTTGGCTGACGTCGCCGAGAATGGTTTTGCGGCAGGCGAACACGCGCGACAGCACGGCGTACTGCACGGGCGTGTAGTCCTGCATCTCGTCCACCAACAGGTGCTTCACGTGGTCGTAGGTATTGAGGCCTTCGAGCCGAATGCGGAGGTAGACGAAGGCAAACACGTCGGCGTATTCCAGGGGCTGGCCGTGCTCCATCCGGAACAGTTCGGGCCGGCCCAGCCAGCGGTAAAAGTCCCGGTACAAATCCATCACCTGATGGAACTTGAACATGCGCGGAATGGCCTCGCCGATGGTGGATTTCTCGTGGTTGCTGAGCTTGCGGCGGACGGCATCGCGCACGAAGGCCCGCACCTCCTCGGCCACCAGTGCAAACCGTTTCAGGAGCGGCACCCGGTGGAAAGTCCGAAACTTGGCCAGCAGGAATTGCAGCGGCACTACAGTACTGCCCACCCGCAGCTCCTTAACGGTAAAGTAGTTGTTCTCGGCGTGCAGCAAATACTGGTTGAGCTGGCTCAGGAATTTAAACGACGACTTGTAGCGGATGCGTTCGATGAACGCGGGGTGCGGCTGCTCGAGCAGCGCCGATACCTGCTCGAAAAAGGTCTGAAACGGATACTGATGGCCGAGCAAATCGGCGGCCAGCTCCTCCATGCCCAGCTCCGGAATATGCTCCTCGCCCAGTTCAGGCAGCACATTCGAGATGTAGTCGGCGAAGACCTTGTTGGGCGAGATTATCAGCACGTCCCGGGCGCCAATCGTCTCGCGGTAACGGTACAGCAAAAACGCGATGCGGTGCAGGGCAATGGACGTTTTGCCCGAGCCGGCCACGCCCTGAATAACCATCACGGGCGCGGTCTCGTTGCGAATCACCGCGTTCTGGTCGCGCTGAATGGTGGCGACAATGTTCTTCAGCTTGTCGTCCGAAGACTTGGCCAGCTCGCGCTGCAACACGTCATCGTGAATATTCACGTCGTTTTCGAGCATGAATTCCATGCGGCCGTCGCGGATTTTGTACTGCCGTTTCAGGTCGATGGTGCCCTGCATCGGGCCAGCCGGCGTGGTGAACGAAGCCGGCCCCAGCTCGAAATCGTAGAACATGGACGACACCGGGGCGCGCCAATCGTAAATCAAGTTCTGGCGCTGCCGCTCCTCCATAAAGGAGTAGATGCCGATATACACCGGTGGCCATTTCCCCTTGCCCTGGGGCGTGAAATCGATGCGGCCAAAGTAGGGCGACTGCCCCAGCTTGAGCAGCTTGCGCTTACGGCCCACGGCCGCCTCGCCCGTAAACGCCATGCGGTTGACGGACTGCTCGGCGGCTACCATGTCGGCATCGTCCATGCCCGACTGGTGCTCGTGGATGTACTCCTTTTTATCCCGGAGCTCATTAGAAAACTGCTTCACGTCGCCATCAATCCGCCGAATGGCCAGCGTCAGCTTCTCCTTAATTTCTTCCAGGTATTCTCTTTCCTCTTGCTGCGTCGCGTTCATCCCGGGGGTGTTTTCTTGAAAATGGACCGCAAAGGTCAGGCTCAAATTCTGCTCTGAGGCTATAGTAAACGATGTAGGGGCGGGGCTTGCCCCCGCCCGTCGTTGAACGAACTCGTTGGAGAATTGCAAACGACGGGCGGGGGCAAGCCCCGCCCCTACATCTACCACAACCTACCGCAACGTAATCGACTCCACATCCACGCTAGCCGGGCTGCCCGTTACGCTGGTGGCATCCCACACGAGTTGCAGCACTTCAGCGTCGGCCAGCTTCAAAGGCGGCGAAGTAGCGGGTTGGTAGGTCAGGGGCCCGAAACCGGGGTAGGGGCGGGGCACCAGCAAACCCGCCGCGGCGCGGAAAGCACTGAGCGGCACCACCACTTCCTGCATGGCCGCGCCCGCTGCCAGCGCCACCGGGGCCGCGTAGCTCACGGCATCTTTGGTGGTGAGCTGCAGGCTGAGCTTAGCATTGGGCTGGCTGGTGCGTGCCCGAAGAACTACCTGCGTGAAGCGGCCCAAATCCTCGGGCCGGCCCACCAGTCGGTCGCCGAAAAAGGCGCGCAGGCTCACAGCCGGGCCACTGGCGGCGGGCTGACCGGCCCGGGCCGGGCCCTGCACCAGGCGCAGGGCCAACGTGCCCTTGGGCGAAGGCACGTAGTCGGTCCAAGTGTTGGGGGCTAGGCCGCGGGCTTCAATGCGCTCCTGGTCGCGGTCGGCGCGGTAGAGGAGTAGCGGCGTGCCAGCCGCCACAATGGGAACTTCGTAGTGCTCGGCGTGGGCGTAGTCCCAGTCGCGCGGCTGGCCCGCAAAACCGCCGGGGAAGGTGAGAATCTGCGCGCCCTTCTTCACAGCCAGCCAGTAGCGTAGCTCGCCAGCGTACAGCAGCTCATCGGGCACTCGGGCCTCATAGGTGGCGTAGGCCGTGGCGCGCATCGGCACGGTGCGGGTGCGACCGTAGTAGTGCTGTGCCACCAGGAACACACTGTCAGCCGCGCCTACGCCGGTGATGGTGGCGCCGATGCTGAGCGGCTGGCCGGCAGTGGCCTGAGCCAGCGGGATGTGGCGCACTTGCTGCTGTGCCCCTTCCAAGAACATAAACCCTTTCGGCGCCGCAAAATCACGCAATTCCCCGTGGTTGAACACGGTGCGCGAAGCGAAAGGAAGGGTTGATTTGCCAGACGCAGCGACAAGGTATACACCGGGTCGCACGTTGATGCGGCCGTTGGCGGTATGTGCCTCATAGGTATTGCCCTCGTTCAGGGCACGCAGCGAAAAGCTGCGGCCGAGGTCTGGCAGCGCTACTTCCAGCGGCTGCTCGTTCCACAGAATCTGCGTCACCGGCTTGCTGGGCGAGGCTTTCTCGAACGGGTCCCGGATAGCCACGGCATCGGGCATTACTTCCAAGCGCCACACGCCAGGGGCCAGCCGGTCGAGGAAGTAGGCGCCGAGGCCGCCATATTTCACCACTTGCGAAGAGCCTACGCCGGCCAGATGCCTCAGCTTCGTGGGCTGCTGCGGGGCAGTGCTAGTGTTAGCAGTGTAATAGAACTCGGTGGGTGTGTTCATCTCGCTCAGCTGCTGGCGGTAGCTGACGTGGAAATCGCCAAACACGGAATCCTGCGGGTAGCGGCCGAATTGCTGCCCGCGCTTGACGGTGCGGAAAACTTTGCCCGCGATGAGCATGCTCAGCGCCTTGGCTGGCGTGTAGGCTAGGTTCAGGTAGTGGGTTTGGTACTCGGTGTTGGCGTAGGCCAGCGCCAACGGGTCGTAGGCAAACTGCGTGGCCCACTGAAAGCCCGCCGTGCGGAAACTGCGCGCCATAAACGGGTACATAATCGGCTGCAGAATATCGGCCGACTCAAACTCGTACACCATCTTCGCTTTCGACTTAAACCGTGCATCGCTGCTGAACGGAATGGGATATTGGTCGACGTAGGGCAGGAAATTGCCGCGCAGCGTGTGCCCCGCCACCAGCCCCTGCGGGTACCACTGAAACGTGAGCCCATCCACTTTCGCGTTCAGAATGGCCTCGGCCACATCGGGGTTTTCCGACACGTTGTAGAACACCGGCTTGTGGCAGCCCGTGGCCCGAATGGCCCCGGCCATGCGGTCGGCGAAGCTGGTGATAGGGGCCAGCGGCTTGCCGTACTTGGGCTCGTTGCACACCTCGAAAGCCAGAATGTCGGGGTCTTCGCGGTTCAGGTTTTTCGTGTAAGAATTGCGGTGGTTGAGAAACTGCGTGAGGTAGCGCTCCTGGGCGGCAATGGCGCGCGGGTTGGTATAGGCTGCGCCCTTCGAGTAGATGCTCGAAAAGCCGGTGCCCAAGTCGTTCTCGGGGTAGCCGTTGTTCCAGTAGGCAATAGGAGTGAGGATGATTTTGATGCCGCGCTGCTTGAGCTCGTTCACCAGGAAATCGAGCAGCCGCAGGTGCTCATTCTCGAGCAAATTGCCCGTCGTATCCGTGATTTCCACGTCCCAGACATGCACCCGGAAGGCGTCGACGCCCAGGCGGCTCAGGTGGTACACATCCTGCCTGATGGCCTGCTCGTGGTTCACGCCCAGCCGCTGGTGGGCCCGGTAGGCGTAGGCAAAGGGCGTGGTGTAGTTCACGCCGAACAGCGCGACCTCCTGTTTCGTTTTTTGCCAGCGCAGCACGCCGGCTTGGTCCACATACACGTCGCCGCTTGGTGCGGTCGGAGCCTTTTGGGCCGATACCGGCGGCAAGGCGAGTAGAAAAGCAAGGCTGAATAGCAGCAGCGGCAGCAAACGTACAGGCATAGAAACCAGCAGTAAAAGGGCAATAGCGGAATGTAGCTGCGAAGGTAAGGCCTTTCCCGATTTACACAAACGTTTGCGTAACTCAGGGAAATATGCTGTACTTTTCGCCGCAGAATCCTGGTGCTGGTCGTCACTCTTGCTCTTTATTGCGTAGTAATTGGCAGCCGACCACCTCCTGTTTTTTCGCTCTTCTTCCTCCCGTTTTCCTATGTCCGACTCCCTGGCTCAGGCCGTACAGGCCGATTTTCAACAACGCTACGGCTACGCGCCGCTGCTGGTGCGTGCGCCGGGCCGTGTCAACCTCATTGGCGAGCACACCGACTACAACGCCGGTTTTGTGTTGCCAGCGGCGGTCGATAAGCAGATGGTGTTTGCCGTGGGCCTGAACGGCGGCGAGCAAATACGCCTCTTCGCCCACGACCTGAACGAGAGCCTCGAGCTGCCCAATTCTGCCGACATTAGCCCCACCGAAACGCACTGGGCCAACTACCTGTTGGGCGTAGCGGCGCAGTTCCAACTGCGCGGCGTGGCCGTGCCGGGGTTCGACTGCGTGCTGGCCGGCACCGTGCCCATGGGCGCGGGCATGTCGTCCTCCGCTGCCGTGGAATGTGGCCTGGCCTACGCCCTGAACGAGCTGCTGAAAACCGGCTTCGAGAAAATGGACCTCGCCCGCATGGCTCAGCTGGCCGAGCACACCTACGCCGGCGTGCAGTGCGGCCTGATGGACCAGTTCGCCAGCGTGTTTGGCCGGGCCGGCCAGGTTGTGCGCCTCGACTGCCGCTCGCTCGACTACCAGTACTTCCCCTTCGATACCCAGGCCTGCCGCATCGTGCTCGTTAATTCAGGCGTGAAGCACAGCCTGGCATCTTCCGAATACAACACCCGCCGGCAGGAGTGCGAGCGCGGCGTGGCAGTGCTCCAGCAGCACTACCCCAAAATTATGGCCCTGCGCGATGCCACCATGGCGCAGCTCGAAGCCCATCACAGCGAGTTGGGCGGCACGGTTTTTCGCCGCTGCTCCTACGTAGTGCAGGAAAATGCCCGCGTCGAAGCGGCCTGCCGCCACCTCGAAGCCGGCGACCTGGCCGCTTTCGGCCGCGAGATGAACGCCAGCCACGCCGGCCTGCGCGACGACTACGAAGTAAGCTGCGTCGAACTCGACGTGCTGGCCGAAGCCGCTCTGGCCGCGCCCGGCATCTTCGGCTCGCGCATGATGGGCGGCGGCTTCGGTGGCTGCACCATCAACCTGGTCGCGCCGGATAAGGTGGAGGCCTTTATTGAAAGCGTGAGCGCGGTGTATGAGCAGCGCTTCGGCCGCCGGCCGGAAACCTACCAGACCACAATTGTGGATGGGGTGGGGAAAATCTAGTTGTCAGTTACTGGTTGTTAATTGTCAGGAGCTAATGCTTACATGACTTCAGATAACCAGCGCGTGCTGCCTACCAACTGACAACGAATACCTAACAACCAGAAACATGCCTTTCGATTCCACCGAACACCCGCACCGTCGCTTCAATGCCCTCACGGGCGAGTGGGTCCTTGTGTCGCCGCACCGCTCGAAGCGGCCCTGGCAGGGCCAGCAGGAGGAAACGGAGCAGGACCAGCGCCCCGCCTACGACCCCACCTGCTACCTCTGCCCCGGCAACCCTCGCGTGGGTGGCGAGGTGAACCCGCAGTACACCGACACCTTCGTGTTCAACAACGACTTTGGCGCGCTGACGGCCGATGTGCCCACCGGCGGTATCGACGAAGGCGGCCTTCTGCGGGCCGAAGCCGAATCTGGCGTTTGCCGCGTCATCTGCTTCTCGCCGCGCCACGATTTGACGCTCCCGCAAATGACCACGCCGGCTATTCGAAAAGTAGTGGATTTGTGGGTGAGTGAGTTTGCCACGCTTGGCGCGCGGCCCGACATCAACTACGTGCAGATTTTTGAAAACAAGGGCCCGATAATGGGCTGCTCGAACCCGCACCCGCACGGCCAGATTTGGGCCCAGCGCACCGTGCCCGGCGAACCGGCCAAAGAAGGCGTGCAGCAGCTGACTTACTTCCAGGAGCACGGCCGGACGCTGCTGAGCGACTACCTCAAAATCGAGCTGGAGAAAAAGGAGCGGGTGGTGCTCGAAAACGAGCATTTCGTGGTGCTGGTGCCGTTCTGGGCCGTGTGGCCCTTCGAAACCATCGTCATCGCCCGCCGTCCGGTGCAGGACGTAACCCAGCTCAGCGAGCCCGAGCGCGACGCGCTGGCCGACGTGCTGCGCCGCCTCACCATCCGTTACGACAACCTGTTCAACATCTCATTTCCGTATTCGTCAGGCCTGCACCAGCGCCCGACGGATGGCCAGGAGCACTCCGAATGGCACTTGCACATGCACTTCTATCCGCCGCTGCTGCGCTCGGCCACCGTGCGCAAGTTCATGGTGGGCTACGAGATGCTCGGCGACCCGCAGCGCGACATCACGCCCGAGTTCAGCGCCGGGCGGTTGCGCGAACAGGCCGAAATGCATTACAAGGGCGCGGTTGAATAGGCACCTAGCTATAAACAGAACGTCATGCTTCTCTTGCGCTCAGCATGACGGTTAAATTTGGACAGGCGCTGCGCCTGTCGCCAGCCGCTAGCGTCGGGTGGGGCTCATCGGTTTATCATTGGCCCGCCCCTACATTTGGATTCCCACCACCATCAACATCTCACCGCTTTGTCGCAAAAAAGAGCCTCCATTTCAGATATCGCCAAGGAGCTGAACCTGGCCGTGTCGACGGTTTCGCGGGCCCTGAGCGGGCATTCGCGCATCAGCAAAGCCACCCGCGACCGGGTGCAGGCCCTGGCCGAGCAGCTCAACTACCAGCCCAACCACCTGGCCGCCGCCCTGCGCAAAGGCCACAGCAACACGCTGGGTGTGATTGTGCCCCACATCGATGGCCACTTCTTCTCGCAGGTGATGAAGGGGGCCGAGTCGGTGGCCAACCGCGCTGGCTTCAACGTGCTGCTCTGCCAGTCGAACGAGGACTACGAGCAGGAGCAAAAGAACGTGGTGACGATGATAAATGCGCAGGTCGACGGCATTTTGGTATCCGTAGCCCGGCCCACGCACGATTTCAGCCACTTCGATAAAATCGAGAAGCGCGGCATTCCGCTGGTGTTTTTCGACCGCATCGTGGACAGCCCCGAACTGAACGCGGTAGAGCTCGACGACTTCCAGGGCGGCTACCAATCCACGAAGCACCTGCTGGAGCAGGGCTGCCGGCGCATTGCCCACTTCGGCGGCCCCCAGCACCTCCAGATTTACATCAACCGCTTCGGCGGCTACCGCCAGGCCCTGCAAGAATTCGGCATGGAGGTAGAGGACGAATTGGTGCTGTTCAGCGACATGTGGGAGGCCGACGGCCGCGCCGGCATGGAGCAGTTGCTGGCCTTGCCGACTCCGCCCGATGCCATCTTCTCGGCTAGTGACTTTTCCATTGCCGGGGCCATGCGCGTGCTCAAAGAGCGCGGCCTGCGCATTCCGCAGGATGTGGCGCTGGCCGGCTACAGCAACGAAAGCTTCTGCTCGCTCACCGAGCCCAACCTCACCTCGGTCGACCAGTGCCCCGAGGAAATGGGCCGCGCTGCCATGCAGCTGCTCATGGAAATGGTGCACGACACCGGCGACGTAGCCGTGGCCCCGCGCAAAGTCGTCATCCAGCCGCGCCTAATGAAGCGCGAGTCGTCGATGAAAGGGAAGAAGTAACGTTACTAATTGAACGTCATGCCGAGCGCAGCCGAGGCATCTCGCGTGGGGTAGTAATCCAATCGTTGAAAAGAGTTAGTGGTGGCACGCGAGATGCCTCGGCTGCGCTCGGCATGACGTTCTTCCAATTCAGTGAAAGACTACCTCCTGTTCGTCGATACCGAGACCTCGGGCATCCCGCGCGACTGGAACAAGCCGTATGCTGCGCGGGGCAACTGGCCGCACATTGCGCAGCTGGCCTGGGTGGTGTACACCCGCGCCGGCGAAGAGGTGAAGGCCGAAAACCACTACATCCAGCCCAACGACTACGACCTCGACCCGGCTTCCGGCAGCGTGCACGGCCTCACGCTGGAATTCCTGCGGACGCATGGCGAGTCGCGCCACGCCGTGATGCAGGCCCTGCACCGCGACCTGCTGCATTATCAACCGCAGGTGGTGGCCCATTTCATGCAGCTCGACTACCACATGGTAGGAGTAGGGTTTCACCGCGCCGGCCTCACCAACCCGATGCTGGGGCTGCCCACGTTTTGCACAATGCGCGCCACCGGGCCGCTATTGAGGCACTCATCGCAGGGCTTCCTGCGGCTGGGCGAGCTTCACCAACGGCTTTTCAAGGAGGACCAGCCCCGCGAGCACGACGCCCTCGCTGATGCCTATGCCGCAGCGCGCTGCTTCTTCGAAATGCAGCGCCAAGGCATTGTGACGGATGAAATCATGCGCCAGCAAGGGCCGCCGGTGGGGCTGCAGCAACCGATGCCGGCTAGCCAGCGGCTCCGGATTGGCGTGGCCCCGTGGCTGCTGGTGGCCACCGTGCTGCTCGTGCTGCTGGCGTTTCTGCTGATTGGGTGAGGGGTGAACAGATATGGAAAACGCAATGAATGAACGTCATGCTGAGCGCAGCCGAAGCAGTTCTACCGCGCAAGTAATCAATGCTGACTGCAACGAAGCGGTAGAGATGCTTCGGCTGCGCTCAGCATGACGTTCCTTTTACTCACTACTCACTACTCACTACTCACTACCCCGCCTACCTATGTCCGATAAACTCGATTTTCTCCGCACCGTGGCTCCCTTCGACTTGCTGCCCGACGATGTGCTGGCTGAAGTTGCCGAGGGCTTGCAGGAGGTGCACCAGCCGCGCGAGGCCACCATCTATCTGCAGGACGAAACCAAGCTGCGTGGGCTCGACATCATCGTGCAGGGCGAGTACGAAACGTTTTTTTACGACAGCCAGCAGCACCGGCGCGTGGTGGAATACACCCGGCGCGGCGAGTGCTACGGCGGCATCTCGTTGTTGCTGAACAAGAAACGCTCGCTGCGCACCGTGGTGGCCAAGCGCGACACCCGCGTATACTTCCTGCACCGGCGCGAGTTTCTGGCGCTATGCCAGGGCTACGAAAGCTTCTTCCACTTCTTCACGGCGCGCTACGGGCGGCGCATGCTCGACGAGGAGTACGCCAACTTCGTGCGCCCCGCTACGGGCGGCAGTTCCAGCTCCAGCTACTTGGCATCGGACCAGCTGTTTTCGCGCCGCATCGAGACGCTGGAGTTGCGACCGGTGCTGCTGTGCGCGGCCTACGTGCCCATTTGCGAGGTGGCCCAGCGCATGGCCACCGCCCGCACCAGCTGCTACTTCATCACCGATGCCGACGTCGACGGCCAGGTTATCGGCTACGTCACGGACATTACCCTGCGCGACAAAGTGGTGGCCGGCCTGGCCGATGCCCGCCTGCCGGTCGAAACCATTGTGGATGCGCCGGTGGTCAGCATTAGCTCGCGGGCCTTTGTGTATGAGGCCATTTTGCTGATGTTTCGGACGAAGACGCGCTATTTGCTGGTCGAAACCGATGGCGAGTACGTGGGCTTCATCAGCCGCAACAAGCTGCTGACCGATGACCAGGCCCAGTCGCCGTTTATCTTCATCCAGTCGGTGAAGCAGGCGCAGGCCGTGCCCGAGCTGCGCCGCCGCTGGGAGCAGGTGCCCGAAATGGTGTACCAGCTGCTGAACCGCGGCGTGAAGCCTGAAATCGTGAATCAGGTTATTACCACGGTGTCGGATACCATTGCGCTGAAGCTGATTGAGGGCGCGATTGCCGAGCTGGGCCCGCCGCCGGCGCGCTTCGTGTACATGGTGTTGGGCAGCGAGGGCCGCAAGGAGCAAACCCTGCTCACGGACCAGGACAACGCCATTATCTACGAAGACAAGGCCAACGAGCAACGCGAATTGGTGCGCGACTACTTCGTGAAATTCGCCGGCATGGTGAGCGACCAACTCAACGAAATTGGGTTCAGCTATTGCGACGGCGGCTTCATGGCCAAAAACCCGAAGTGGACGCACTCGCTCTCGCACTGGAAGCGCAACTACGTGGAGTGGATGAGCGACGCCAACCCCGAAACGGGCATGCAGTTCGCCGCCTCCTTCGACTGCCGCTACCTCTACGGCGACGCCACTATCATGGACGAGCTGCACGAATTCCTGGCCCTGGAGCTGGAAAAACCCACCGACCGGTTCTTTCATTACCTCGCCGTGAACGCCCTGCAGTACGAGCCGCCCCTCACGTTCTTCCGCAACATCCGCACTTTTGCCCACGGCGACCAGCAGGTGTTCAACCTGAAGAAAACCATGTCGCCCATCGTCGACCTGGTGCGCATGTACGCCCTCAAGCACCGCATTTTCGCCACCAACACCGGCGAGCGCCTCGACGCCTTGCGCGCCCAAGGCGAATTCACGGAGCGCGAAACCCAGGAACTGCTGCAGGCCTACTATTACCTGATGGGCGTGCGCCTGAAAAAGCAGGCTGCCCAAATCATCCGCGACCACACCGCGCCGGACAATTACCTCGACCCCAGTACCCTGACCAAAGTCGAGCAAGTGACGCTGAAAGAGATATTCAAGGTTATCACCGATTTCCAGCTCAAGATTAAAGTTGGCTTTACGAAGTCGCTGGGGTAAAGCGGTTTTTGTAGAGACGCGACCCTTCGCGTCTCGGCGTTGAACGATGCTGCTTAGCTATTGGTGGGGCTACTTCCGGCGCATTTCTTCGCGCCGCATGGCCATCTTATCCACGGTGCCGAACAAATGGGCAGGCTGCATGGGATGCCTGCTTTTTTCCTTCACCCCGCCGTCTTTGCCGATGAGGGCGACGCAGAACGAGGGTAGCTTGAGGCCTATGTGCTGCATTAAATAGTTTCGGTCGATTGGCGAAAGCTAGTCGTACAGTACCTCCAGTACCAGAAAGTCGCGGTCGGCCAATTCTTGCGGGTGCGCGGCCAACAGCGCCTTTTGCGTTTTGAAATCGGCTTGCGCGGCGTTGGGCGCAGCGATGAGCAGCACGCGTTTCTTGCCGCGGCTTTCGCGCAGGGTTTGTTCCAGCGGCACGAGGTTAGGCGTTTGCGCGGAGCCGACCAGGAACAGACCAAGCAGAAGTGGAACGGCGAAAAGAGCGGAAATTTTCATGGAACAATAATGCAGCGAGGAAGTGACATAGAGACGCGTAGTGGCATTGCTCCGTTCGCGAGGCACAGGCCGGAACCGCGTTATTTGCAAATCCGCGCCCTATTCGCGGCTTCTTCCCGATGAAATCAACCCGCCTTGCCACTGCCTTTCTGCTCACGCTGGGCCTGCTCAACGCCTGCCAAACCACCAAGCCTGCTGTCATCACTGCTACCTCCGTTGTAATGAAACCCATCTGGCAATCGGACGCCTACAGCCTCTACCGCGACAGGGTGGTGCAGGGCCCGCACGAGGGCCGCGCCCTTTCGGCTACCCAGCTGACGTCTAACTACGTGAGCCCGGTGAACGACCGGCTGAGCCCGCGCGTTGAGTTCAAGTTCAGCATCAACGGCAAGGACAACGAGATGGCTCCCGGCCTGAACCACGTGCTGCTGGCCGTGGCCCGGCCCGGCGGCGCGGCCATCGAAACCCCGCCCATTGTGTTCGGGCAGTGCTACCAAGATGCCACCCCCCTGGCGGCCACCCAATACTTGGCTCCTAATACGCCCATTAAAATCCGGCTCGACATGCGCCCGGTGCTGGCCGCATTCAAGAAGGACGGCTATTTCACCACCTTCAAGGGCGACAAAATCTACCAGCAGGATTTCAAGCACGTGTACGTGGCTGGCGGCACCGCGCCCCTGAGCTGGGATTTCGACAACCTCACCAACAAGCCCGAGCTGGAGCTGACCGATGCCAACGGCGACGGCATCTACGAAGCCACCCTCACGCTGAACCAGCCCACCGCCGCCAAAACCATTGCCACGAGCTGGCAGCAAAGCATCAATACCGCCGATTTTCCGCAGTACAGCTCCGACTACCCGCTGGCCGACGCGCTCTACAATCTGGCCCTGGAGGAAGCCCGCCGTGCTGTGGAGCCCGACAGTACTTTCCGCACCGGCAAGGAGTGGGCGGGCGTCTGGACGCGCGATGTGAGCTACAGCATCATTCTGGCGCAGGCTGCGCTGCAGCCCAAAGTGGCCATGAACAGCCTGCTGCGCAAGGTGAGCCCCGATGGCCGCATCATTCAGGACACTGGCACGGGCGGGGCCTACCCGTGCTCGACCGACCGCATGATTTGGGCCGTGGCCGCCTGGGAAATTTACCAGGCCACCGGCGACCTGGCCTGGCTGCGCAAGGTGTTCCCCATCATCAAGCAAAGCCTGGCCGACGACGTGCAGAATGCCTACGACGAAAAAACGGGCCTCGTGCGCGGCGAGTCGTCGTTTCTGGACTGGCGCGAGCAAACTTACCCGCGCTGGATGCAGCCCGTCGACATTTACCAGAGCGAGAACCTGGGCACCAACGCCGTGCACTATCAGGCCAACGTGGTGTTGAGCCAGATGGCGGCCCGCCTGAGCCAGCCCGGCCAAGCGGCTCTTTACAAGCGTCAGGCCGAGGCCATCAAGCTCGGCATCAACGAGCACCTGTGGCAGGCCGATAAGGGGTACTACGGCCAGTACTTGTACGGCCGCACGGCCCTGTTGCTTTCGCCCAAAGCCGAGGCGCTCGGCGAGGCGTTGTGCGTGCTGTTTGGCGTGGCCGAGGGCGAGCGGGCCCAAACCGTCGTGAGCAAGACGCCGACCACGCCGTTCGGTATTTCCTGCATCTACCCGCAGATTCCGGGCATCCCGTCTTACCACAACGATGCCGTGTGGCCCTTCGTGCAGAGCTACTGGGCGCTGGCCGCCGCCAAGGCCGGCAACGAAGCTTCGGTGATGGAAAGCATAGCCGCCATCTACCGGCCGGCGGCGCTGTTTCTCACCAACAAGGAGAACTTCGTGGCCCGCAACGGCGACTTTGCCGGCACCCAGATTAATTCCAGCAACATGCTCTGGAGCCTTTCGGGCAGCCTGAGCTTGGTGTACAAAGTCCTCTTCGGAATCCAGTACCAGGGCGAGCAACTGGTATTCCGGCCCTTCGTGCCGCAGGCGTTTCAGGGCCAGCGCCGCCTCACGGGCTTTCCCTACCGCAAGGCGGTGCTGGATATCGAGATGCAGGGATTCGGCAACGAAATTGCCAGCATCACCATGGACGGGCAGCCGCTGGTCGACGCATCGGTGCCGGCCAGTCTCAGTGGCAGGCACTCGGTTAGCATCAAGCTACAGAGCGTCGTCCCAGCGGCTCAGCCTGTGAACCGCGTGGCCAATGTTGTAGCCCCTGAAACGCCTGCTGTGCAATTGGAGCTTGGTTATCTGAGTCACTTGAAATGGAGTGCAGTTGAAGGGGCTAAGGAATACAGGGTGCTGAAAAATGGGGCCCTTGATTCGACTATTGAGTCAGGTTTCTACCCCGTCACTATAGGCAATAACGCCTTTGCTTTCTATCAAATCATTGCCGTAGATGGTACTGGGCATAGTTCCTTCGCTAGCGAGCCTATTCAAACCGGATATTGGAATTCGGACTTCGAGATACAGCTCGAAACCGTAGCCCCCAAAGCCATTCAAGCTTATGAAGGCTATACCGGTAAAGGCTTCGTCGAAACCACTACCACCAAAAACACGACCCTGACCATCCCTGTCACGGTGCCGGAGGCGGGCCTCTATGCCCTCGATTTCCGTTACGCCAACGGCAACGGCCCCATCAATACCAACAACAAGTGCGCGATTCGCACGCTGCGGCGCGGCCCCAAACTGCTGGGCACCGTGGTGCTGCCCCAGCGCGGCGTGGAGGAATGGAGCAACTGGGGTTTCTCGAACCCCGTGCTGGTGCGCCTCGGCAAGGGTACTACCCGCCTGCGGCTGGCCTACGAGCCCGCCAACCAGAACATGAACATCGAGGTGAACCAAGCCATGCTCGACTGCCTGCGCGTGCGCCGGATAGAGTAGTCTGGTCTTTCTAACCCACTCTGCTGATGGGGTATGTTGTAATAAACTGACTATTAGATATATAAAACTATATGTATCGATGTTTCAACCGGACCTGATTATACTATTTGATTTATTTGATATAACATACGATGCAGTGCTCTTAAATGCTGTTTAATTTATAAATAATCCGATTTATTGTAAAGATTATATTTTTTTTTAGAAAAATATTATTCTACTTTGTGTTGTCGCTGGTAAAATTTGAGTTTTACCAAGACCCTTTATTGGGCAGTAAGGGTTATCTGTCCGCAGTTTATTTTTTTCACGTTTATGAAAGCTCTTTACTTCCTCGCGCTCGGCATCTTTGGGCAGTTCGCTGCCGTGGCTGCTCCCACGTTATACACATCGTCGTATACCGTGCAGCTGACAGGACAGCGTTATTATGCCTATCCTGCCGCGCAGGTGTGCAACTCTGACTTTGCCCAGTCGGATGACGAGCGCACACTACCCACTGCGCTCGGCGGCGGCGGCGGCTGGAACGCTGGGAACCAGTCGTTCACATCCACGGCTATTCCTAACAACATGTCGGTAAAGTCAGTATCGGTGACGTTACATTTCAGTACAGATGTTACCGCACCCATCACTCTAAAACTTAATGGGACGCCGGCCGAAACTATTTGGTCAGAAGCAGGCATTCTGCGCGATGGTTGCCAAACTGCTACCTTTCAGTTTCCTACCACTGCCTACGTCGATGGTGGCGTGAATACCGTGAACGTGACGGTAGGTGCCAATGCTGTAGTGGCAGTAAGTAGCGAAATAACGACCATTACCTACTCGGTTGGTAAGGGCTCGAACGGCGATACCCACGGTGCATTGGTGCAGGTGTGCCACAAAGGCAGCCCCATCTATGTTGCAGCTAGTGCTGTTGCAGCCCACATTGGCCACGGCGATAGCCAAGGCGATTGCACCACGCCCGCTACTGCCAAAGCAACTCCAGCCGTTGCAACTGAGCTGAGCGTGTCGCCCAACCCGGCTACCGACCAGGTTGCCTTTTCCTTCCGCACTGCCGGACCCGGCAAGACCCAGCTTCAGGTATACAACCAGTGGGGCAAGTTGGTCGCCACCGTGTACAACAAGAACAGCGAAGCCGGCGAGCTCAACGTGGTGCCTTTCAACAGCCAGCAGTTGCCCGAAGGCCTGTACCTCTGCCGGTTGGTTAGCAATTTCGGTGTTCAGACAACACGTTTGACCGTGAGCAAATAACTTCCCTCAAACAGCAAAAAGCCCCCATCGATTTTTGTCGGTGGGGGCTTTTTGCTGCCTATACTAAGCCTAAAGCCATCCGGAAGTCTGGCTGCCACCCAGGCTGGCTGTTCTGGCTACCAGCAAGAGACTAGGTGCTGCCGACGCGACCCAGTCTGTTGCCGCGTGGACGGTAGAATAGCGCTAAAATTATAGCTGAAAAACAGTGAAAATCAATAATTGGATATCGCTGGGAGAGGATTAGCTTTGCCAGGGTTGGTTGCAAAATCTTAGCCAATCCATCCGCATCTTTTTTCTGCCCTTTTATGAAACAACCTTCCCGCCCGCCCCACGAACTCGACGTAGCTGGCGTGCTTACCCCAACGGAGTTTAACACCGCGGCAGACCTATGGCGGAGCATTCGCCAGGCTGGCGGCCGCGAGCTGACTAACTGCCTGTTGCCTTCTGGCGTTGCCAACCGCCTGCCGGCCGTGTATTTCCCGGTGATGCAGGTTGTAGAGCTGGTGTCGGCGGTAGGCGTGCAAAGCATCCGGGCACGCTTCGTGGTGCTGCGCGATGAGAAAAACCACCCGCATTTTTCGGTAGTTATGTACGCTGCCGGGGCCAACGATACCGTGCTGAGTTCCTATTATTTGGCCACACGCTACTGGAGCTCGAAGCCTGGGACTTCCGTGGCCTATAGCGGCCCGATGGCTCCAAAGTATAGCCGCGATGCGCCAAAACACGCGCTGCCGGTTGCGCTGGCAAACTATTGGGTAGGCAATTGGGGCAATGCTGTTCGCTACCCCACCAGCCCAGCCCTGTTCACGAGTGCGGGCCAACCGCTGCATGGCTACAACTTCGCCCTAAGCGACCTGATGGACCCGCTCCGGGGCCTGGGTGAATTCAAAGACCAGGTGCTGGCAATGAGTTTTGGCCTGCACACTTTTCTGAATTCCAACGGCACCATCGATGCTCCAGTTGCCACCCTCGGGTTGATGCTGCGGATGGTAAACACTTCGGCCAAAGATGAAGCCGGAGTAGGAGATGAGGCTGGAGCAGGAGACGATGCTTACGATGTGGGCACACCATGCCCCCCAGCGCCCTGATAACCAGTCCCACATGTGGGAGTAACTGCTGCTGAAGCGTCGCCTGGCATGAAGTACGACCCTGTTTCTTTAATTGTGCTGGTTGGGCAATGCCAGCAGGTATTATTATTGCTGGCAGGCCTGCTTGGCCTGTTTCGATTTCGGACACTGCTCCCAGAACTGCGGTGGCTGGTTGGGCTAATTTGGTTTGGGTTGACTCTGGAGTTGGCATCGTTCACTTTGGGTAAGCTTTATCACGCCAACTTATGGTTGATGCCCATCGACGCAACGGGCGAGGTGTGGCTGCTGTCGCTGGTATTTGCCCTGGCGTTGCAGTCGCCAAATTTCTCACGGGTTCGGCCGTGGGTAGTGGCGGTATTTGTTATTTATGCGGCGCTGAGCAGTGGCCTCACGATTACGTTTTCACGCGAAGCAGCCCGCTTCCCACCCGCGCTGCAGGTATTCGAAGCCCTGCTCATATTAGGAATGAGCATGCTTTACTTCCGCAAACTGCTCAACGAACTCCGGGTACGGGTACTTACCCACGACCCGATGTTTTGGGTGTCGGCCGGGTTAGTTATTTACTCCCTTAGCAAGCTACTGATTGCGTTGTTCAGCAATTTCATTCTAGAGCATTATTCTCAAAACCTGAGCCTGCTGGTGTGGACGATTAATGGTATGTTGACCCTCGTACTTTACTTCTGTTACCTTCGGGCTTTATGGTTGCGCCCGCAGAAGTAACCTTCGCGCCCCTGTTGTTGGGCGGCATTGGCCTGATGGTGCTGGTGGCAGGGGCGTTTGTATGGTTTGTGGTGAGCTACCAGCAGCGCCTCTACCGCCAGCAGCTGGCCCAGCGGGCAGTCGAAGCAGCCCATCAGCAAGCCCTGCTGGCAGCAGTTATCGACGCACAGGAGGCCGAGCGTGCCCGCATTGGCCGCGACCTGCACGACGACGTAGCCTCGTCGGTGGCCATGGCCCAAATGCTCATCGAGCGCCTCGCCACCCACGATACTGCCGATGACCCCGCCGCCCTGTTTGGGCTGGCGCGCGAGGTGCTGGGCGCCGCCGTGGCCGATGTGCGCAGCACTTCCCACCAGCTGTACCCGGCCAGCCTGGCCCTGGTGGGCCTGGTGAAGGCCCTGGAGCGGCTGGCCGACCTTAGCCGCCATTCCGAAACCCTGGCGGTGCACTTTGAGGCCCATTACCCGCACGCGCTGCCGCCGGCTGCCGAGCTGGCCCTCTACCGCATCTGCCAGGAGCTGGTGCACAATGCCCTCAAGCACGCGCACGGAGCCACCAACCTGCGCATTGGCCTGCACCAGGCCAAAACCAAGCTCGTATTGGCCGTGGAGGATGATGGCTGCGGCTTTGTGCCCGAGCATTCCGGGGCAGCTACCCTGGCTGGGGCCGGGGTTGGCCTGCGCAGCATCGATGCGCGGGTGCAGTTGCTGGGAGCCCGGCTGGTGCAACGCACCGCCCCCGGCCAGGGCACGAGCACCCACGTCGAACTCAACCATCAGGCGGTGGAATTGTAGGCGCGGGTGCCAACGTTCCCGGCAACGATTGCGCAAATAAAGCGGGTGCTGAAAGGCCTTTTGGGCAGCTTTCGCGGTTGGTTGGGGGTAATATTGTTGGGGCCAGCCACGCGGCCGGCCCACCTTGTGCAACTGACTTAACCGGCTTTGATAGTGATGAAAACAAGTGCCACGCTGCTGCTGGCGGGCCTCTCGGCGCTGCTGGCCACGGCATTTCGGCCGGCCGCCGCGCCGCCCACGCAGCTTTTCCTGGTTGGCGACTCGACCATGGCCGATAAGCCCGACCTGAGCAAGCCCGAGCGCGGCTGGGGCATGGAGTTCGGCCAGTACTTCGACAACGGGGTGGTGATTCGCAACACGGCCGTGAACGGGCGCAGCACCAAAAGCTTCTACCGCGAGGGCCGCTGGACCAAGGTGCTCGAGGCCCTGAAGCCCGGCGACTGGGTGTTCATCCAGTTCGGCCACAACGACTCGAAAACCGAGGACAGCACCCGCTCGGCTCCGGCCCAGACGCTGTACCGCCAGCTCCTCACCAAGTTCGTGCTCGAAGCCAAAGCTAAAGGCGCCAACCCCGTGCTGCTGACACCAGTGGGCCGCCGCTATTTCGACGAGGCCGGCAAGCGCAGGGACGACCACGGCGAATACCCCGGCGTGGTGCGCGAGGTAGCCAAAGCCCAAAAGGTGCCGCTGATTGACCTGCACGAGCAAAGCTGGGCTATGTACTTGCAGCTTGGAGAAGCGGGTACGCGGCCGCTGTTCTGGAGCTACCAGAACGGCTACTACCAGCAAAACCCCGTGCCGCCGGCTAAAAACGACAACACCCACTTCTCGGAATACGGTGCCACCCGCGTGGCCCAGCTGGTGGCCCAGCAAATACAGGCCCAGCACCTGGCCCTTGCCAGCCACCTCAGCCACACGGCCTATGCTGGCAAGCTGACGGCCGACCTACCCGTTGTGCTGCAAACCGCTTTCAAAAAAGACACCTTCAACCTGGCCAAGTACGGCGGCGTGGCCGACGGCCAGACCCTGAACACCGAGGCGTTCCGCAAGGCCATTGCGGCCTGCGCAGTGGGCGGCGGCACCGTGCTGGTGCCGCGCGGCCTGTGGCTCACGGGCCCCATCGCCCTGCAGAGCAACGTGAACCTGCACCTGACCACCGGCGCGCTGGTGCAGTTTACGGCCGACCGCAGCCAGTACCCGCTCATCAAAACCACCTGGGAAGGGGAGGAGGCTATTCGCAGCCAGGCCCCAATTTCGGGCGTGGACCTCACGAACATTGCCATCACCGGCAACGGCACCTTTGATGGGGCCGGCGACGCCTGGCGCCCAGTGAAGAAGAACAAGCTCAACGAAACGCAGTGGCAGAAGCTGGTAGCTTCGGGCGGCGTGCTCAGCGACAAAAAGGACTACTGGTACCCTTCGGCCGGCTCGCTGAAGGGCAACCAACTGGCCACGGCCGCTACCCCTCGCAAAAGCCTCGACCCCACGGCGTTTGATGACATCCGTGATTTTCTACGGCCCAACATGCTTAGCCTCACGCGCTGCAAGCAGATTCTACTGGAGGACTTCGTCATTCAAAACTCCCCGGCCTGGACCATCCACCCGCTGCTGTGCGAAAACCTGACGGTGCGCCGCGTGACGGCCCGCAACCCCTGGTATGGCCAGAACACCGATGCCATCGACATCGAATCGTGTCGCAACGGTTTGATTGAGGGCTGCACGTTCGACGTGGGCGACGACGGCTTGTGCATCAAATCGGGCCGCGACGCGGAAGGCCGCAAGCGCGGCGTGCCCACCGAAAACTTCATCATCCGCGACTGCCGGGTGTACCACGCCCACGGTGGCTTCGTAATTGGCTCGGAAATGTCGGGCGGCGTGCGCAACCTCTACGTGAGCAACTGCACGTTTATGGGCACCGACGTGGGCCTGCGCTTCAAAACGGCCCGCGGCCGCGGCGGCGTGGTCGAAAACATTTTTGTTGATGGCATCGACATGACCGACATTGCCGGCGAGGCTGTGCTGTTCGACATGTATTACGCGGCCAAAGACCCCGTGCCGCTGGCCGGCGAAAGCACCGCCCCGCCCGTCATCGCTGCGCAGCCCCTAAACGAAGGCACGCCGCAGTTCAAGGGCTTTCGCATCAGCAATATTACCTGCAAGGGTGCCACCACTGGCATTCTGGTGCGTGGCCTGCCCGAGATGAGTATCAAGGACATTAGCATCGAAAACGCCGTTATCGAAAGCAAGAAGGGCCTCGTGTGCCAGGAAGCCGAAAACATTCGCCTCAAGAACGTCACCTTGCTCTCGGCCGATACCGCACCCGTGCTCGAGGTGCAGAATAGCCATAATATTATCCTCGATGGCATCCGCTACGCGGAGGGAGCCGAACTGCTTCTGCGCGTGACCGGTGACCGCAGCAAAGACATTCGATTGACCAATACCGATACGAAAAAGGCCAAGCGCGGCGTTGAGCTGGGCCCGAAAATGGCAAAGAAAACCGTGACACTAGCCACGCGGTAGTTATTTTTGATACAGGAACGTCATGTTGAGCGCAGCCGAGCCATCTCGCGTGCCAGGGTAATTCAATTACTACCCCACGCGAAGTGCCCCGGCTGCGCTCGACATGACGTTCGGCTATTTCCGTATTGTATGATGAAACGACTTTTTTTGCCGCTGCTGGTCCTGCTCGCCCAAACTGCTGATGCGCAAACCACTTCGGCCCCAACCACCCCAGCGCCAACCACTGCCGCCCAGGCCGCGCTGCTGGTCCCGTACTCGCAGCGCATGGCCGATGCCTTCATGAGCTGGCACCCGGATTCCATCGTCATCGGCTCGCGCAAAACGGCCCGTTGGGATTACGAGCAGGGCCTGATGCTGAAGGCCCTGGAGCGGGTGTGGCAGCGCACCGGCGATGCGAAATACTTCACCTACATTCAGAAGGACCTCGACCAGTACGTGCGCAAGGATGGCACCATTCGCACCTACAAAGCCGACGAATACCAACTCGATAACCTGACCACCGGCCATGCCCTGCTGCTGCTGGCCCAGGTGTCGGGCCCAAACCAGGAGAAGTATACCAAGGCCGCGCAATTGCTGCGCAAACAGCTCGACACCCAGCCGCGCACCAACGAAGGCGGCTTCTGGCACAAGAAAATCTACCCCGACCAGATGTGGCTCGATGGCTTGTACATGGCCGGGCCGTTCTATGCCGAGTACAGCCGCCTCTTCAACCAACCCGCCGGCCTCGACGATGTGGCCAAGCAATTCGAGCTGATTGAAAAGCGGTTGGTGGACCCTAAAACCGGCTTGCTTTACCACGGCTACGACGAAAGCCGCGAGCAGGCCTGGGCCAGCAAAACCACCGGCCAGAGCCCCCACTTCTGGGACCGCGGCATTGGCTGGTACGCCATGGCGCTGGTTGATGTGCTCGACTATTTCCCCGAAAACCATCCGCAGCGGCCCGTGCTCATCAACGCGCTGCAGCGGCTGGCCCCCGTGCTGGCCAAGTACCAGGACGTTAAAACCGGCACTTGGAACCTGGTGATGGGCGAGGAAGGCCGCAAAGGCAACTACGGCGAGGCCTCGGGCAGCAGCATGTTTGTGTATGCGCTGGCCAAAGGCGTCCGCCTGGGCTACATCGATAAAAAATACTTTGCAGTGGCCCGTAAAGGCTACTACGGCGTCATTACTTCCTTTCTGGAAACCTCAACGAAGGGCGCAGTATCCTTGGTTGGCACGGTGAGCGTGGGCGGGCTGGGCGGCAAGCCCTACCGCGACGGCAGCTATGAGTATTACCTCAGCGAACCCCTGCGCAAGAATGACTTAAAAGGGGTCGGTCCCTTCATTCTGGCCAGCACCGAAATGGAAATAGCGGCCGAAGCCATCCCCATCAAGCTAAAGAAAGATGGACTACCCCCCAAAGAGCTGAAAGTGGGGCTCGACTACTATTTTAACCACGAAACCCGCAAAAACACTTTCTCGGGCGAGCCCGAGCAATGGCACTACACTTGGGAGGAGCGCACCCACGGTGGTTTCTGGCTGTGGGGCAACCAATTGCGTGAGCTGGGCGCTCGCACCGTGGCCGTAACCGAAGCGCCCACCACCGCCAGCCTCAAGCCCTTGAGCGTGTACGTTATCGTCGACCCCGATACGCGCAAGGAGTCGCCCCAGCCCAACTACATCAAGGACGCCGACAGCAAGGTGATTACCGAATGGGTACGCGGCGGCGGTACCTTGGTGCTGCTTGCCAACGACACCGCCAACTGCGAAATCCGGCACTTCAACAAATTGGCCCAAAATTTTGGGGTGCAGTTCACTTCGCAGAGCGTGAACATGGTGCAGGGTAGCCGTTTCGAGCAGGGCCGGGTCGATTTGACACCGGGCAATGCCGTTTTCAAAAAGGCTACTTCTGCCTACATCAAGGAAGTGGCCGTGCTGAGCGTGGCCGCGCCTGCCCAGGCGCTGGTTACGAACAACGGCAAAGTCATCATGGCCACGGCGCGGCTAGGCAAGGGCAAAGTGTTCGTCCTCGGCGACCCGTGGCTGTATAACGAGTACATGGACGGTCGCAAGATTCCGGCCTCGTTCCCGAATTTCCAGGCCGGCAAGGACTTGGGCCGCTGGTTGCTGGGGAAGTAAAGAAAGTTTTGTCATGCTGAACGCAGTGAAGCACCTTATCACGCTGGAACGATTGGTTCTAACGTGATAAGGTGCTTCACTGCGTTCAGCATGACAACTGGCTACAGCCCAATCCGAAAATCTGCTTCGGCCCGCACGGGTGGGGCTGATGACTCGCGTATGACCAGCGTGGTGGGCAGCTTCACGGTGGCCGGAGGCGAAGCTTTCTGCTTGCGCTCGATGAGCTCGATGAGGCGCTCGGCGGCGAGCTGGCCTATCTCCTGGGCTGGTTGCGTCACCGTGCTTAGGGGCGGGTTCAGCATTTCGGCGGCGGGCAGGTTGGTGAAGCCAATGAGCGAAATATCCTCCGGAATGCGAATACCGCGCTTGCGCAGCGCCGTGAGGCAACCCAGCGCCAGCCGGTCGCTGGCCGTGAAAAACGCGTCGGGGCGCGGCTCCTGGGCCAGGAGCTGCTCCACCAGCTCGTCGGCCTCGTCGGGGCCGAAGGTGCCGTAGCGCACCAGGTTTTCATCGAAGGCCACACCGTACTGCTCCAGGGCGGCGCGGTAGCCGGCCAGGCGCTCCTGCGTGATGCTGAGGTAGGGCGGAATAGTGAGGTGCGCGATGCGGCGGCGGCCGGTTTGCAACAGGTGGGAGGTAGCGGCGTAGGCACCGCCGAAGTTGTCGGCCACTACCTGGGTCACGGGCAGGTCGGGGGCTACTCGGTCGAACAGCACCAGCGGCACGCCCTGCGCGTGCAGCGCGTGCAGATGGGTTACGTCGGAAGTCTCGCTGGAAAGGGAGAGGAGCAGGCCGTCGACGCGGCGGGCCACGGCCTGCTGCACATTGGCCATTTCGCGCTCGTAGCTCTCGTGCGTCTGGAAAATGATGACGTGGTAGCCGCGGTTGTAGGCAATGGCCTCGATGCCGTTGATGGCCTGCGAGAAGAAGTTATTGGCAATTTGAGGCACAATAACGGCCAGGGCCTTGCTGCTGCTGCCTTTCAGGCTGAGGGCAATGGGGTTGGGGCGGTAGTTGAGGCGCTCGGCATACTCCATCACGAGCCGCTTGGTCTCGGGGCTGATTTCGTAGCTGTCGCGCAAGGCCCGCGACACAGTCGACGTCGACAGGTTCAGGGCGCGGGCAATGTCTTTGATGGTAACGGGGTCCAAGCTGCTTTCCTTATAAAGTTCAATAAACGGCGGCAGCCGGGTGATGCTGAAAAGGCACCGCTAAATGGCCTGTAAGGTACTGCGAAAGGCCAAAATAGGTGAGCGGACACTCGCTGTCTGCAACGTGACATCGTTCCCGGCAACGATTGCACAAAAAAACATTGTCCAACTCTTGCTTTCGGCTGCTGCTGCCCAGAACCTTTAACTAGCCAACTGCTCCACAAGAGTAGGAAATATCTGGCTAATTACCGCTTAAAGTCCTAGCCCACCCCGCTTCGTTTATGACCTCGTTCCCTGCCCTTTTCAGTCTTGCCGGTCAGCGTGCCCTCGTTACGGGCTGCGACCGCGGCATTGGCCAGGCCATTGCCATCGGGCTGGCCGAGGCCGGGGCCGACATCCTCGGCGTGTCGCGCAGCCTGCCTGAAGGTGGCGAAACCGAAACTGCCGTGCGCGCCCTGGGCCGCGACTTTCGGGGCTACCGCGCCGACCTCGGCGATACGGCGCAGCTGCGGGCTTTTATCGAGCAGGTGCAGTCCGAATTTTCGGTTATCGATATTCTCGTCAACAACGCCGGCATCATCCGCCGCGCGCCGGCGGCCGAGCACTCCGACGAGGACTGGGACGCCGTGCTTAGCGTGAACCTTGACGCGCCTTTCCGGTTGGCCCGCGCTTTGGGCGGACGGATGCTGGAACGGGGCCGCGGCAAAATTATTTTCACGGCCTCGCTGCTCACGTTTCAGGGCGGCATCAACGTGCCGGGCTACGCGGCCAGCAAGGGCGCCATTGGCTCGCTGGTGAAGGCACTGGCCAACGAGTGGGCCAGCCGCGGAGTGGGCGTGAACGCCATTGCGCCCGGCTACGTGGCCACCGACAACACGGCGGCCCTGCGGCAGGATGCCGAACGCAGCGCCGCGATTCTGGCGCGCATTCCGGCCGGCCGCTGGGCCGAGGCCGACGATTTCAAAGGCCCGGCCGTGTTCCTGGCTTCGGCCGCGAGCAACTACGTGCACGGCACCATCCTCACCGTCGACGGCGGTTGGATGGGGCGGTGATTCAATGAGGAATGAAGAATGAGGAATGAAGAATTCCCTTTCGAATCGATTCCTCATTCTTAGATTCTTCATTCCTCATTAAATAAAATGACTCAGCGCTTTGCCATTGGCCCCCGCGAAACTGCCACGCTTGATACGAGCGGGTTGCGCGAGCATTTTCTGATTGAGAACATCTTCACGGCGGGCGAAATCGGGTTGACTTACACGCACTACGACCGCATGATTGTGGGCGGCGCGCAGCCGCTGGCTGAGGCGCTGGCCTTGCCCTGTCCCGAGTCGCTGAAAGCCAATTCCTTTCTGGAGCGCCGCGAGCTAGGTGCGCTGAATGTGGGCGGCCCCGGCACCGTGACGGTGGACGGCACCGTGTACGAACTGGGCAACCAGGACTGCCTGTACGTGGGCATGGGTTCGAAAGAAGTGAGTTTCGCCAGCGTTGACACAGGCAGCCCGGCCAAGTTTTACCTGCTGTCGGCCCCGGCGCACGCGGCGCACCCAACTACCCGCCGCACCCAGGCCGAAGCCACGCCGGTGCAGATGGGCGCGGCCGAAACGGCCAACGTGCGCACCATCTACAAGTACATCTACGCCGAGGGTATCCAAAGCTGCCAGTTGGTGATGGGGCTGACGCAACTGGCCCCCGGCAACGTGTGGAACACCATGCCGAGCCACACCCACGACCGCCGCATGGAGGCCTACCTCTACTTCAACCTGCCCCCGGGCCAGCGCGTGCTGCACCTGCTGGGCGAGCCCACCGAAACCCGCCCGCTGTGGGTGAGCAACGAACAAGCCATTCTCTCGCCGCCGTGGTCCATCCACACCGGCTGCGGCTCGGCGGCTTACGCCTTCATCTGGGGCATGGCTGGCGAAAACCGCGAATACACTGATATGGATGCCGTGCCTTTGGAGGCATTGCGCTAACAGGTTGGTTGTCAGTTAAAGGTTGTCAGTTGTTAGTCGCAATGCAACAGCTGGAACGACCTGGCAACTGACAACGAGCAACTGACAACTGAAAAACTCCCACCCAACATCCCCCTTTAAACCCATGAAAAAACATTTTCTCCTGCTCTGGCTGCTGCTCCTGGGGAGCATTGGGCTGGCCGCGGCACAGAGCCGCCAGGTTCAGGGCGTCGTGAAATCGGATACGGGCGAAACGCTGCCCGGCGTAACGGTGCTGGTGGAAGGCACCACCAATGGGGCCTCAACGGGCGCCAATGGCGACTACAGCATTACGCTGCCCGCGGGCAGCGACAACGCTACGCTGCGTTTTAGCTTCATTGGCTACACTGCCAAGTCGGTGAAAGTGGGCAGCCAGTCGAACATTAGCGTGACGCTGGTTACTGACAGCAAGCAGCTGGAAGACGTGGTGGTAATCGGCTACCAGGAGGTGCAGCGCCGCGACGTAACCGGCTCGGTGTCGTCGGTGGGCGCGCAGCAGATTAAGGACGTGCCCGTGAACTCGGCCGCGGAGGCGCTGACCGGCCGTTTGGCCGGCGTGCAGCTCACCTCGGCCGAAGGCACGCCCGGCAACGCCAACGTGCAGATTCGGGTGCGCGGCGGCGGCTCCATCACCCAGGACAACTCGCCGCTGTACGTGGTGGACGGCATTCAGGTAGAGAACGCGCTGTCGGTGATTTCGCCCCAGGACATTGCCTCGGTTGATGTGCTGAAGGATGCTTCGGCCACGGCCATCTACGGCGCGCGCGGAGCCAACGGCGTGGTCATCATCACCACCAAAAAAGGCCGCGACGGCAAGGTGGTGGTGAACTACACCGGCTTTGCCGGCGTGCGCCGCCTCTCGCGCAAGCTCGACTTGATGAAGCCCGCCGATTATGTGGACTACCAGTTTGAGCGGGCGCAGTCGATTGGCGTGGCCGCCGGTGGCATCAACACCTTCAAAACGGCTTTTGGCAGCAAGAACTATTTGAGCGATACGCTCAACCGCAGCCGCAACGCCCCGTTCATCGATTGGCAGGACGAGGTATTTGGCCGCGATGCCTTCCAGCAGACCCACAACGTGTCGGTGGCCGGCGGCGCGAAGGGCACGACGTACTCGCTGAGTTTGACCGACAACAAGGAGGACGGCATTCAGCGCGGCTCAGACTACGAACGCAAGCTGGTGAACTTCCGCTTCGATACCAAGGCCAGCGACCGGTTTTCGTTTGGCCTAAACGCCCGCTTCAACAACCAGGAAAGCAACGGCGCGGGCACCTCCAGCGCGCTGTCTACCATCACCTCGCGGCTACGCAACGCCGTGCAATTTCAGCCGCTGGCCGTGCCGCTGGCCGGCGCGCTCGACCCCACGCAGTTCGACGAAGACTTCTTCCAGCAAACCAGCCTGGTGAACCCGGTTATCGCCATCGATAACGAGTACCGCCTGGACCGCCGCCGCACCTACAACCTGAGCGGCAACGTGGCCCTGACCCTGATGCCCGGCCTGGTGTTCCGCTCCACGGCTGGCTTCGACATCACCGACACGCGCCTCGAAACCTTCAACGGCCGCTACTCGCCCACCATCCGGCAGGTGGCCGGCAACTACGCCGCCCTGCCCTTTGCCTCGCTCAGCTCGGGCGTGCAGACGACCATCAACAACTCCAACGTGCTGACCTACGCGCACAAAACCGGCCGCCACAGCTTCGATGCGCTGCTGGGCCAGGAGACGTACCAGCAGCAGGGCACCACGCAGTACATCCAAACCAACTTCCTGCCGCTGGATATTACTTCCCGGCAGGCGCTGGCCAACATCAACCAGGGCGTGCTGCCGGCCGGCACCCAGGCCCAGCCCAACCTGCCCACCACTGGCGTGGCCGCCAACTCGCGCATTCTTTCGGGCTTCGGCCGCCTGAACTACACGTTTGACGACAAGTACCTGCTCACGCTCACCATGCGCGCCGACGGCTCGTCGAAGTACGCGGAGGGCAACCGGGTGGGGTATTTTCCGGCCGCCTCGCTGGCCTGGCGGGTGTCGCAGGAGAGTTTTGTAAAATCGATTGAAGCCATTTCGGACCTGAAGCTGCGCGTGAGCTACGGCCAGGCCGGCAACAACCGCATCAACGACTTCTCCTACCTCAACCTGTTCTCAGGCGGCGGCGGCGAGTACTGGCTGAACCACATTCGGGTGGGCGGGGCCAACGTGCCCTTCCTGGCCAACCCTAACCTGAAGTGGGAAACCACCATTTCGCGCAACGTGGGCATGGACTTGGCCCTGTTTAACAACCGGCTGCAATTCACGGCCGATGCCTACTACAACACCACGCAGGACCTGCTGGTGGCCCGGCCCATTCCGGTGGTAACCGGCTACAGCTCGCAGCTGCAAAATATTGGCTCGACTTCAAACCGCGGCCTGGAATTGCAGCTCAGCGGCACGGTGTTGCAAACGCCGGACTTCACCTGGACGGCCAACCTGAACACCTCCTTCAACCGGGGCCGGATTGAAAGCCTAGGCGGCGCCCCCGAGATTCCGGGCGTGTACTCGGGCTGGGCCAGCACGGCCATCTCGCAGGATTTTGTGGCCCGCGTGGGCAGCCCCATCGGCCTGATGTACGGCTACGTGACCGACTTCGACAACGGCCGCAAGGGCTTTTATACCGCCGATGATTTCTCGGGCTACAACGCCACCACCCGCACCTGGGTGCTGAAAGCGGACATTCCGTCGAACGTAGGGGTGCAGGGTCAGGCCCTGGCCCCCGGCATCATCAAGCTGAAGGACCTGAACGGCGACGGCATCGTGAACGAGCTGGACCGCACGGTCATCGGCAACGCCAACCCCAAATTCACGGGTGGCTTCAACAACCAGTTTTCTTTCAAGGGTTTTGATGCCAGCATCTTCGTCAACTTCGTGTACGGCAATGATGTGTACAACGCCAACAAGCTGGAGTTCACCAGCGCCATCAACCCCCTCAGCAACATGCTGGGGCTGATGAACGACCGGTACCGCACCATCGACGCCAACGGCGTGGCCATCACCGACCTAGAAGTGTCGCGCGCCGCGAACCAGAACGCCCAAATCTGGCAGCCCACCCGCCAGCTATTCACCCACTCGTGGGCCATCGAGGACGGCTCGTTTCTGCGCATCAACAACCTCACGCTGGGCTACTCGCTGCCTAAGGCCCTCATCAGCCGGGCCAAGCTCACGCAGCTGCGCTTCTACGTGACGACCAACAACCTCTACACCTTCACCAAATACACCGGCTACGACCCCGAAGCCAACACGCGCCGCGCCACCGGCCTCACGCCTGGCGTGGACTACGCCGCCTACCCGCGCAGCCGCGCATTTCTCTTCGGCATCAACCTGGCCTTGTAATCTCCTGAAATCATGAAAATTACTAAACTACGCCTGACGCTGGGGGCCGCCTCGCTAGCCCTGTTGGCCGGCCTGAGTGCCTGCAAAGACTACCTCGACGTGACGCCTGATGCCTTCTACACCACCGAGCAGCTGTTCGGAACGGTGAGCGGCGCCACCACGGCCGTGGTGGGCGCCTACGACCTGCTCTCGGGCGACCGCACCTACGGCACCCGCCTGAACCTGTATTACCCTTACGATACCGACGAGCTAATTGGCGCGCCCGGTGCGGCCAACTCCGGCAACCGGGGCCTGTCGCGCTACAAGGCCCTGCCCACCAACGCCGAAGTCATAAACCCCTGGAACGACCTGTACGTGGGCGTGGAGCGGGCCAACATCTGCATCAAGAACATCCCGCAGATGGCCCTGTACCGCAACGGCACCTCGGCCGATACTGCCACCCTGCACCGCCTTCACGGCGAGGTGCTGACCCTGCGCGCCCAGTATCTGTACGAGCTGATTCGGAACTGGGGCGACGTGCCGGCCCCGCTCACGCCCACCGACGCCTCGGCCAGCTTCCAGCTGCCATCGGCCGACCGCAACGTGACCCTCGACACGCTGATTGCCAACCTGGGCCGGGCCTCGAAGCTGGTGCCGTGGCGCACCAACG
The DNA here is from genome assembly GCF_039539585.1 of Hymenobacter glaciei. Lineage (NCBI taxonomy): Bacteria > Pseudomonadati > Bacteroidota > Cytophagia > Cytophagales > Hymenobacteraceae > Hymenobacter > Hymenobacter glaciei. Next base: position 101,924 of record NZ_BAABDK010000011.1, read on the forward strand.
CCGGCGCGCCCACCGAGCGCATCACCAAGGGCGCGGTGAAGGCCCTGCGCGCCCGCCTGGCTTTGCAGCGCGGCGGCTACTCGGCCAATGCGCGCACCGGTGCTATTGAGCGCCCCGCCGACTACCTCACCTACTATCGCATCGCGCAGCAGGAATGCGCCGATTTGATGCGTAACCGCAACCAGCACACGCTCAATTCCAGTTTCTACGACCTGTTCAAGAGCATCAACGAGCAGCGCCGCGAGTCGGCCAACGAAATCATGTTTGAAGTGGCCATGGGCGGCAGCAGCGCCGTGTCAGACAGCAAGCACGGCTATTACGACGGCCCCCGCCTGAACGCCTCGCCCATCTTCGGGTCCTCGCAGGGCTCCATCGTGGCCGTGCCCACCTACTTCTACGCCTTCGACTCGACGGACGTGCGGCGCGACATCACCCTGACGCCCTACACCATCGGCAACACCAACAACCAAGCGGGCACCAGCCTGACTGCGGTGACTACTGGCAAGTTTCGGCGCGATTGGCGCGTGCCCACGCTGCCCGGCACCGGCAACTACCTGGGCTACAACTGGGTGTTGATTCGCTTTGCCGACGTGCTGCTGATGTTTGCCGAGGCCGAAAACGAGCTGAACGGCCCCACCACGGCCGCCAAAAGTGCCCTGCTCGAGGTGCGCACCCGTGGCTTTGGCGGCAACGCCACCCGCGCCGCCGCCAACCTGGATTTGACCTCAAAAACATCCTTCTTCACCACGCTGCAAAAGGAGCGCCTGCTGGAATTCGGCGGCGAAGGCATTCGCAAATACGACCTGCTGCGCTGGGGCATGCTGGCCACCAAACTGGCCGAAACCAAAGCCGAGCTGGCCAAGATGCAGGCCGGCCAGGCGCCCTACAACACCGTGCCGCAGTACCAGTATTACCGGGTGGTGAACGGCCTGGTGCAGTGGGCCCGCTCGTTCTACCGGCCTTCGCCGGCCGCTACGCCCACCGGCACCACCCGCGTGAACTGGCGCCTGGCCGTGGACGCGGCTTACATCACCAACACCCGTCCGGGTGGCACCGGCCTGGCCGCCGATTTCGTGCCCAACGTGGGCAAGGAGTTGCTGCCCATCCCGCAAAGCACCATCGACACCGACCCGAATGTGAAGCAGAATTTCGGCTACTAGCCCTAGCTGGGGTAGGCTTGCCAGGGCAGGGCTCATTCGCCCCAGTGTTCAATTTTCAGGCACCATTGCATTGTCTTTTTTCATCATGAAGCTGCCCTTGATGCTCCTGTTGCTGGCCACGGGCCTAAGCGAGGTGGGACTTAGCCCAACCCTGCCGCCAGCAACGCCGGAGCGTGGCGCGGGGGACCTGGCCACCGGCCGGGTTCCCCAAGCGACACCCCTCACCGACAGCACCGCCGAGAAGATGCTCGTGTTTCAGCGCAGCATCGGCGGCTGGCCCAAGGCGGTGGGCAGTAAGAAAGTCGACTATAAGCATTCGCTAAGCGCCGCTGAGCGCACCGCCACGCTGGCCGACAAAGGCCGGACCGACGCGACCGTCGACAACAACGCCACCACCCGCGAAATCGCCTACCTGGCCAAAGCCTACCAAACCACCAACAACGCCGCCTACCGCCAGGGCGCCGAAACCGGCATTCGCTACCTGCTGAAAATGCAGTACGCTAACGGCGGCTTTCCGCAGTATTACCCCGACTTCAGCAACTACCGTCACCAGATTACCTACAACGACAACGCCATGGTGCGGGTGCTGGAGGTGCTGCGCGCCGTGGGCCGCCAGCAGGCTCCCTATTCGGGCCTCGATGCGGGGCTAACTCCGCAGGCCCAGGCGGCGGTGGCGCGCGGCGTGCAATGCCTGTTGAAAACCCAGTACGTGCGCGGCGGCCACCCCACGGCCTGGTGCGCACAATACGATGAAAAGACCCTGCAACCAGCCAAAGCCCGCGCCTTCGAGTTGGCCTCGCTGAGCGGGGATGAATCGGTGGACATTGTACGCTTCCTCATGGGCATCGAGCAACCCTCGGCGGCCGAAAAAGCGGCCGTGGAGTGCGCTATTGACTGGTTTCAGAAAGTGAAGCTGAAGGACATGACCGTGCAGGAACTAACCGACCCGCAAACCCACAAGGTGCTAGACCGCAAGCTGATTGCCCAGCCCGGCGCCACCGTGTGGGCCCGGTTTTACGAGCTGAATACCGACCGGCCCATTTTCGTGGGCCGCGACAGCCAGGTGCATTATCAGTTGGCTGATATCGAAACCGAGCGCCGTGCCGGCTACCTCTACGCAGGTACCTGGCCCGAAAAGCTGCTCACCAAAGAATTCCCCGCCTGGCAGAAACGCGTGAGTGCGGCTCGCAAATAGCCCCGCGCCTCGTTTCGCCTCGCCCCAAACGCTATTACAGTTCCAGCTCCGATGGACACGCTAACTACATCTTTGGCCCTGAACTCACCCGCCGGCCCCGTGGCCTGGCCCGCGCCCGGCCTGTTCGAGCTGCCCGAAAAGGTGCTGCAGTTCGGCACCGGCGTGCTGCTGCGCGGCCTGCCCGATTTTCAGATTGACCAGGCCAACCGCCGGGGCGTCTTCAACGGCCGTATTGTGGTGGTGAAGAGCACCAACGGCGGCGACGCCACCGCCTTCGAGCGCCAGAACAACCTGTACACGGTGTGCGTGCGCGGCGTCGATGACGGCCAGCCGGTGGAGGAAAATGTGGTGTGCGCCAGCATCAGCCGCGTGCTCTCGGCCCAAAGCCAGTGGGCCGATGTGCTGCAGGTAGCCGCCAGCCCCGAGTTGCAAGTGGTGATTTCGAACACCACCGAAGTCGGCATTCAACTCGTTACCGAAGATATCCAGCTGATGCCGCCGGCCTCGTTTCCGGGCAAGCTACTGGCTGTGCTGTACACCCGCTTCCAAGCTTTTGACGGCGATGTGAACAAGGGCCTCGTCATCGTGCCCACTGAGTTGATTCCGGACAACGGTCGCAAGCTCGAAGGCATTGTGCTGGAGCTGGCTCACCGCAACGAGTTGGGCTCCGAGTTCATCGACTGGCTCGAAACGGCCAACCATTTCTGCAATACGCTGGTCGACCGCATTGTACCCGGCCGCCCCGAGCCCGCCGCCTACGCGGCCCTGCAAGCCGAGCTGGGCTACCACGACGAGCTGCTGACCATGGCCGAAGCCTACGCGCTGTGGGCCATTGAAGGCGGCGACCACGTGCGCGAGGTGCTCTCGTTCCACTCGGTCGCGCCCGGTGTGGTCATCCGGCCCGACATTACCCTCTTCCGCGAGCTGAAGCTGCGGCTGCTCAACGGCACGCACACGCTCAGCTACGCGCTGGCACATTTAATGGGCTGCGCCACGGTGCGCGAGTCGCTCGAAAACGAGCACATGGCCCGCTTCATCCACAACTTAATGCTGGCTGATTTGCTGCCGGGCATCCCAGTTTCAGTGGATGAAAAAGTGGGCCAGCGCTTCGGCATGCAGGTGCTCGACCGCTTCCGCAACCCCTATCTGGAACACCGCTGGCTGGCCATTGCCATGCAGGGCACCGCCAAAATGCAGATGCGCAACGTGCCCACACTGCTACATTACTACCAGCAGCACCAAGCGGTGCCGCACTACGTGGCGCTGGGCTTCGCGGCCTACCTGCGCTTCATGCGCAACGTGGGTGGGCGGGGCGAGGCCAACGGCCAGTCCTACACCATTCAGGACGACCGCGCCGCTTACTTTGCCGACCTCTGGGCCCGCTTCACGCCCGACGAACTGGTGCCCGCCGCGCTGCACAACGCCGCCCTCTGGGGCCAGGACCTTTCGCGCCTGCCCGGCTTTGCCGCCAGCGTCACGTACTACCTGCAGCAGTTGCTGGGCGAAGGCGCGCCGGCCACGCTGGCCGCATTTTTCGCCCGTAAAACGGTAGCGGTGGGCGGTTGATTTATAAGAAAAGGAACGGTCATGCTGAGCGTAGCCGAAGCATCTCTACTGCTTCGTTGCTTCGATTGAATTACTTCTGCGGTAGGGATGCTTCGACTCCGCTCAGCATGACTAGCTGTTTTACCACTCATTACGCTATCTACTTAACTACCCTATCCCTGTGAAGCACCAAGTAGCCCGCATTCACCCCGCCGACAACGTGCTCGTGGCCCTGATGGACCTGCCTATCGGCACTGAAGTGCCTTGGGATAACGGGTTTGTCATCACCTCGGAAGCCATTCCGGCCAAGCACAAGCTCGCGCCGCTGGGCCTGAGCGTCGGCCAAGCCGTGACCATGTATGGCGTGCTGGTGGGCACTGCTCGCGAGGCCATTCGCCCCGGCGGCCGCCTCACTACGGCCAATATGCAGCACGCCACCAACTCCTACGACGAGCACGCCCAGCAGCGCGCCGCCTGGCAGGCTCCCGACGTAACCGCTTGGCAGGGCCGCACCTTTATGGGCTACCACCGGGCCGATGGCCGCGTGGGTACCGCCAACTATTGGCTGGTGATTCCGCTGGTGTTCTGCGAAAACCGCAACATCCAGGTGCTGCAGGAGGCGTTGATTACCGACCTCGGCTACGGCCGCCGCAAAAGTTACCAGCCCGAAACCCGCAAGCTGGTGGAGCTGATGCAGGCCGGTAAATCGGTGGAAGAAATTCTGAGCGCTGACCTCGAAGCCGCTTCAACTGCTGCCCGCCACACGCGCCCGTTCCCGAACGTGGATGGTATCCGTTTCCTCAGCCACGAGGGTGGCTGCGGCGGCATCCGCCAGGACGCCCAAACGCTGTGCGGCCTGCTGGCCGGCTACATCACGCATCCCAACGTGGCCGGCGCTACCGTGCTAAGTCTGGGCTGCCAGAACGCGCAAGCCAGCATGCTGCAGGAGGAAATCGCCAGGCGCGACCCCAACTTCAGCAAGCCCCTCTACATCCTCGACCAGCAAAAGCTCGGCACCGAGGAAACGCTCATCACCATCGCGCTGCGCCAGACGTTTGCGGGCTTGATGCTGGCTAACCAGGCCCGCCGCGAGCCCGCGCCCCTGAGTGCGTTGAACATTGGGTTGGAATGCGGTGGCTCCGACGGATTCTCCGGCATCTCGGCGAATCCAGCCTTGGGTCACGTTTCGGATATGCTGGTGGCGCTGGGCGGTTCGGTTATCCTGGCTGAATTCCCGGAGCTCTGCGGCGTAGAGCAGGAACTCGTGGACCGCAGCGTGGACCAGCAAACGGCCGAGCGGTTCAGCAGCCTGATGAAGGCCTACGGCGACTCGGCCGTGGCCGTGGGCTCGGGCTTCGACATGAACCCCTCGCCCGGCAACATCCGCGACGGCCTGATTACCGACGCCATGAAATCAGCCGGGGCGGCCCGCAAGGGTGGCTCTTCGCCCGTGGTGGCCGTGCTCGATTACCCCGAACTGGTAACCAAGCCCGGCCTTAACCTGCTCTGCACGCCCGGCAACGACGTGGAATCGACCACCGCCGAGGTAGGGTCGGGGGCCAACATCGTGCTCTTCACCACCGGCCTGGGCACGCCCACCGGTAACCCCATCGCGCCCGTCATCAAAGTAGCCAGCAACACGGCCTTGGCCCGCCGCATGCCCGACATCATCGATGTGAACACCGGAACGGTGATTGACGGCGAGGAAACCATTGAGCAGGCCGGCGAGCGCATTCTCGATTACGTCATCCGAGTGGCCAGCGGCGAGGAGGAAATCGCCGCCGTGCGCCACGACCAGACTGACTTTATCCCGTGGAAGCGCGGGGTGAGCCTGTAGTGGGGGAGATGAAGTCGTCTGTCATCCTAAGCGGAGCGAAGGACCTTATCACCGCAGAAAGAGCCTTTTTAACAATGATTCACTTGACCAATTGCTCCGCTGACGAGACAAGGTCCTTCGCTCCGCTCAGGATGACAGACGACTTCATTTCCCGCCACCTACCGCAACCGTTTCCGCCGAGCTACCGCAACCGTTTACGTAAATAAACCCCGCCCAAAACCCATTTCTGATAACCTTGCGGGCAGTTTTCACCGCTACCTTCGGCGGCTCGGCGGCCCTTATTCTAGTCGATTTTTCGCCTCGTCATCGCATTACTTATGAAGCCATTTCTGTCCGACGACTTTCTGCTGCAAACCGCCACGGCCAGCACGCTCTACCACGAGTATGCGAAGCAGATGCCCATTATCGACTACCACAACCACCTGCTGCCCGACCAGATTGCCGAGGACAAACAGTTCGAGAACCTCACCCAAATATGGCTCTACGGCGACCATTACAAGTGGCGCGCCATGCGGGCCAACGGTGTGCCCGAGCGCTACATCACCGGCGATGCGTCGGACTGGGAGAAGTTTGAGAAATGGGCCGAAACCGTGCCCTACACCCTGCGCAACCCCCTCTACCACTGGACGCACCTGGAGCTGCGCCGCTACTTCGGCATCACCGAGCTGCTGAACAAGGACAGCGCGCGCCGCATCTACGACGAGTGCAGCGCCAAACTACAAACCCCCGAATACTCGGTGCGCAACCTGCTGAAGATGATACAGGTGGAAACCCTCTGCACCACCGACGACCCAGCCGACTTGCTCGCACACCACCAAGCCATTGCAGCTTCGGGCTTTGGAATTAATGTGCTGCCCACCTTCCGCGCCGACAAGGCCATGGCCGTGGATGACGCCGCCAGCTACAACGCCTACCTCGATAAGCTGGGCGCGGTGGCCGAAGTGGAAATCCGCACGCTGGCTGACCTGGAAACGGCCCTACGCCGCCGCCACGACTTCTTTGCCAGCCTCGGCTGCCGCTTGTCCGACCACGGGTTGGAGCAGATTTACGCCGCATCCTACACGCCCGCTGAAGTAGCAGCCAGCTTCGCTAAAATCCGCGGTGGCCAGGAGTTAACGGCGACTGAAAACACGCAGCTGAAATCCGCCCTGTTGGTACTGCTGGCCGAAATGGACTGGGAAAAGGGCTGGACCCAGCAGTACCACCTCGGCGCGCTGCGCAACAACAACTCGCGCATGCTCCGCGAGTTGGGGCCGGATACGGGCTGGGACTCGATTGGCGACTTCTCGCAGGGCCGCGCGCTGTCGGCCTTCCTCGACCGGCTCGACGGGCAGAACAAGCTCGCCAAAACCATCATTTATAACCTGAACCCGGCCGACAACGAGCTCATCGCCACGATGATTGGCAACTTCAACGACGGCTCGGTAGCGGGTAAGGTGCAGTTCGGCTCCGGCTGGTGGTTCCTTGACCAGAAGGATGGCATGGAAAAGCAAATCAACGCCCTGAGCAACATGGGCCTGCTCTCGCGCTTTGTGGGTATGCTCACCGATTCGCGCAGTTTTCTCTCGTACCCGCGCCACGAGTATTTCCGGCGCGTGCTCTGCAATCTGCTGGGCAACGACGTGGAAAACGGCGAGCTGCCCACCGACATGGAATTGCTCGGCGGCATGGTACAGAATATCTGCTACGGCAATGCCAAGGCCTATTTTGGCTTCGGCAAGGTGCCGGCTGCCGCAGCCTTAACCGTATAGTTAACGATAAAAGCACGTCATGCTGAGCGTAGCCGAAGCATCTCGCGTGTGGTAGTAACTCAATTGTTGAACGATGCGAGCAAGATGCTTCGGCTGTGCTCAGCATGACGTTCTTCTAAGTCCCAAAAATCATGAAGCAAGTTGTTACGTTCGGCGAAATCATGATGCGGCTGTCGCCGCCGTTGAACTACCGGTTCGCGCAGGCCAGCGGCTTCGAAATCACCTACGGCGGCGGCGATGCCAACGTGGGGGCTTCGCTGGCTGGGCTGGGCGTGCCCGCCGCGCACGTTACCTGCTTCCCCAGTAACGACCTGGGCCACGCCGCTGCCCAACAGTTTCGCGCGCTGGGCGTGACCATGGACGCGACCGTGTACGAAGGCGACCGCCTCGGTCTGTATTTCCTGGAAGTGGGAGCGGGGATGCGCCCCAGCAAAGTGGTGTACGACCGCGCCAACTCAGCCTTCGCGAACCTCGACCCGGCCAAATTCAACTGGGATGAAATCCTGAAAGATGCCGGCTGGCTGCACTGGACGGGCATCACGCCGGCTATTTCGGCGAGCACCGCCGAGGCCACGCGCCAGGCCATTGCCGCTGCGCGCCGCCTGGGCCTCACCGTGTCGGCCGACGTGAACTACCGCCGCAACCTGTGGCAATACGGCCAGTCGGCCCAACGCGTGATGAGCGAGCTGGTGCAGGGCTGCGACGTGGTGGTGTGTTCCGAAAACGACGCCGAAGACCTGTTCGGCATCGTACCCGAGCCGGGTAAAGACAACAAATTCGTGTCCGTGGCCCGGCAGGTAATGGCGCGCTTTCCGCAAATCAAGCAGGTCATCACCACCCGCCGCAACACCCACAGTGCGTCGCACAACGGCCTGAAAGGCATCTACTACGACGGCCAGCAGTTCCTCGAAACCGTCACCCACGAAATCAATCCCATTGTCGACCGCATTGGTGGGGGCGATGCCTTCATGGCGGGTTTCATCTACGGCTCGCTGGCTTACGAGCACCCGCAGCAGGCCCTCAATTTTGGCGTGGCCGCCTCGGCGCTCAAGCACACCATCCACGGCGACATCAACCTAGTAACCGTGGCCGAGGTGGAGGAAATCATGAAAGGCAACACCAGCGGCCGGTTGGTACGCTGAGTTGAATTAGTTTGGAAAGAACGTCATGCTGAGCTTGTCGAAGCATCTCTACCGCAACAGTAAGCCAGTCGCTGCAACGAAGCGGTAGAGATGCTTCGACAAGCTCAGCATGACGTTCTAATTTGAAGTCGATAATCCCAAATATGTCCCGCCACACTCCTTCCGCAACCCTTGCCGCGCTGCTGCGCTACCCCGTGGTGCCGGTGTTTTACCACGCCGATGCGGCCTACGCGCAGCGCATTGTGCAAGCCTGTTACACGGGCGGCATCCGCGTGTTTGAGTTCGTGAACCGGGGCGAGCAGGCATTGAATGTGTTCGCGCAGCTCCAGGATTTTGTGGCCGCGCAGTGCCCGGATATGATGCTGGGCATCGGCACGATTTACAAAACCGCCGAAGCCGAGCAGTTTATTGCTGCCGGCGCCGAATTTGTGGTGCAGCCGCTGGCTACCGCCGAGGTAGCCGAAGTGTGCCACCGCCACAACATTCCCTGGCTGCCGGGCGCCCTCACGCCCACCGAGATTTATAACGCCAGCGAGCTGGGCGCGGCCGTGGTCAAAATCTTCCCCGGCAATCTGGTCGGCCCCGACTACGTGAAAGCCCTGCGCGGCCCCATGCCCCACATTAAACTCATGATAACGGGCGGTGTGGAGCCCACCCACGAAAGCGTTTCGGCCTGGTTTGGCGCGGGCGTGAATGCCGTGGGCATGGGCTCGCAGCTGTTTAAGAATGCCGATAATACTGAAGCCCTGGCCGCCCGCATTGGCGAGCTGATGCGCTTTGTGAGTGAACTGAAAAAATAAGAACGTCATGCAGAGCGCAGCGAAGCATCTTGCCAGCGCCAGTAATTCAATCTCTGAAGCGCAATTGATTAGTTACCCGTGGCAAGATGCTTCGCTGCGCTCTGCATGATGTTCCGACAATCTTCTGCCCTTCGAACACCCGCCCTTTAAAACCACCCACCCGATGACCCCACTTGCCACCCAACCCCCGCCCGCTTCGCCGCTCGCTGCGGCCAACGCCGTGATGGGACGCTTTCGCTGGACCATCTGCGCGCTGGTGTTTTTCGCCACCACGATTAATTACCTCGACCGGGCCGTTATCTCGCTGCTGAAGCCGTATCTGGAAACAGAGTTTCGGTGGAACTCGGACGATTACGCCAACATCGAAATCGCCTTCAAGCTGGCCTACGCTGTGGGCATGGTGGGGGCGGGGCGCATCATCGACAAGCTGGGCACCAAGCTGGGCTATGCCCTCTCCACGGCGCTGTGGAGCCTGGCGGCCATGGGCCACGCGCTGGTGGGCAGCACGTTTGGCTTCGGTATTGCGCGGGGATTTTTGGGCATTACCGAGGCTGGCAACTTCCCGGCGGCCATCAAAACCACGGCCGAGTGGTTTCCGCAGCGCGAGCGGGCGCTGGCCACGGGCATTTTCAACTCGGGTTCTAACGTGGGGGCCATTGTGGCTCCCCTCACGGTGCCGCTCATTGCCGAAACCATTGGCTGGAAGTGGGCTTTTCTCATCACGGGGGCATTAGGATTCATCTGGCTGGTGCTCTGGATGGTCTATTACGAAACCCCTGCCAAACATGCCCGCCTGAGCAAGGCTGAATTCGACTACATCAACGCCGATATTCCCGTAGGCCTACCCGCCGAAGGTGTGACGGAGGAAAAGCCCAAGGCCTCTTGGGCCACGTTGCTCGGGTTCAAACAAACCTGGGCCTTTGTGATTGGCAAGTTCCTCACCGACCCGGTGTGGTGGTTTTACCTGTTCTGGTTGCCCGACTTCCTGGGCAAGCAATACAACCTCAAGGGCACGGCCATTGCGCTGCCAGTAGCAGCTGTGTACATTTTGTCGAGCATCGGCAGCGTGGGCGGCGGCTACTTGCCGTTGGGCTTTATTAAGCGGGGTATGCCAGCGTTTCAGGCCCGCAAGCGCGCCATGCTCATCATTGCCTGCTGCGTGTTCCCGATAGTGTTTGCGCAGTGGCTGGGGCAACTGAATATGTGGCTGGCGGTGCTGGTCATCGGCATTGCGGCGGCGGCCCACCAAGCCTGGAGCGCCAATATTTTCACTACCGTGTCGGACATGTTTCCAAAGCGGGCGGTGGGCTCGGTCACGGGCATTGGCGGCATGGCCGGCGGGCTGGGCGGCATTGCTCTCACGGCCCTGGTGCAGAAGGGCTTATTCCGGCACTACGAGAGCATCGGGCAAATTCAAAAAGCCTATTACATCATGTTCTTCATCTGCGGCGCGGCGTATTTACTGGCTTGGGTACTGATGTTCACGCTCGTGCCGCGCATGGAGCCCATCAAGCTCGACGGCGAAGAGTAGCCATGGCTGCCGCGCGGTTGAATAGCTCTTTGTTAGAAAATGTTTTCGCCAGGAGTCGCCGGATGTAGAGACGCATACTGGCGTCTCGTCGCTAGCTCTGCTGGCTTTCGGTTTAGCGGAATTGTTCAAACTACCCCAGCGATGAGACGCCAGTATGCGTCTCTACATCCGTCGTCGATTCTTAAATAACTTATCTGTTTAGATGTGCCTAGTATGAAACACCTGCTGCTTTTTGCCGCGCTGCTGCTCTTTGGCTGCGCTGCCTCCCGTGCTCAAAACTCCCCCGCCAAACCCATGACTGCTGCCGAAAAACAAGTGGAAGCCCTGGAGCGTCAGCGCTTCGTCGCCCAGGTGAGCAAGGACTACGCCTTCCTGGAAAAGGCCTTCGCTGATGACCTCATTTACACGCACTCCAACGGCAAGCAGAACAACAAAACGGAGTACCTGCAAAGCATTCGCGACGGCAAAAGCCAGTACGATAAAATCGACGTGGAAACCCTGACCGTACGGGCTTACAACGATGGCAAAACGGCCGTCGTGAACGGTACCATCCTCATCACCCTGCCCCCCAAGGATGGGCAGCCCAATCTGGCCCACCTCAAGTATGTAGTGGTGCAGGTGAAAGACAAGAAGAAAGGCTGGCAGGTAGTGCTCTGGCAGTCGCAAAAACAGACTTCGTAGTTTGTCGTTGAACGTCATGCAGAGCGCAGCTCTGCATGACGTTCTGATTTCTTCCAAATTCCCACCCCACCCATGACGCCCACCACCGAAAACGCCTTGGCCACCCCTGTCGGCATCACGCTCGAGCGCTACATCAAGCGCAAGCAGAGCGAGTTTGCCTACGCCACCGGCGAGCTGAGCCAACTGTTGCGCGACCTTGCCCTGGCTGGCAAAATCGTGAACCGCGAGGTGAACCGCGCTGGCCTGTCGCGCATTACCGGCGCGATGGGGGAGAAGAACGTGCAGGGCGAGCACCAGCAGCGCCTCGACGTGGAAGCCAACATCCGCTTCGTGCGCGCCCTTACCAACGGCGGCGAGGCCTGCGCCGTGCTCTCGGAAGAGGACGAGCACATCATTCAGACCGGCAACGTGTTCGGCAAGTACGTGGTGGCCATCGACCCGCTCGATGGTTCGAGCAACATCGACGTGAACGTGAGCATCGGCACCATCTTCAGCATCTACCGGCGGGTGTCGCGGGTGGGCGGCCCGGCCCGGCAGGAGGACTTTTTGCAGGGCGGCCGGGCGCAGGTGGCGGCGGGCTATATTCTGTACGGTTCCAGCACCATGCTCGTGTACACCACCGGGCACGGCGTGGCGGGCTTCACCTACGAGAACTCGCTGGGTGAATTTTTTCTCTCGCACCCCGATATCAAAATCCCCCGTCAGGGCCCCGTATTCAGCTGCAACGAGGGAAACTGGTTTGATTATCCGGAATTCGTACGCACCTTTTTGATGACTTGCAAGGAGCGCCGCCTCACGGCCCGCTACGTGGGCTCGCTGGTGGCCGACTACCACCGCAACCTGTTCACGGGCGGCATCTATTTATACCCGCCCACCACCGACAAGCCCACCGGCAAGCTGCGTTTGTTGTACGAGGGTTACCCGCTGGCTTTCATCATCGAGCAGGCGGGCGGCATGGCCGTAACCGGGGCCGACGTGGTGCTCGATGTGCAGCCAACCACCGACCTGCACCAACGCGCCCCGCTCTTCGTAGGCTCGGCCGAGCTGGTGGTGGAGCTACAGGCCGTAGCAGCCCAATAACGCCATGAGCCCGGGGGTAAAAACGCGGCTGAAGCTGCTGCCAATGCTACTATTGCTGGCCGTGGCAGTTCTGCCGGCTCGGGCCCAGCCAGCCAGTACCGGCGTGCTCGACTGGAAGGCCAACACTACCCTCGCCAGCTACCTCACGCAGCAACTGCACGCGCAGTATGCCGGCCGTGCCGCCGAACTTACCCGCGCTGCCCAGTCGGCTGCCGGGGCGGCGGCTTACCACGACAGCGTGCGGGCCCGTTGCCGCCGGGTGCTGGGGCCGCTGCCGGCTCGCACGCCACTCCAGGCGCAGGTGGTGGGCCAGCTGGCCCGGCCGGGCTTTCGCATCGAGAAAATTATTTACGAAAGCACGCCACACCACCACGTCACGGCAAATTTGTACGTGCCCGACGGCCCCGGCCGCTGGCCCACGGTGCTGTTCCCCTGCGGCCACGAAAACGAGGCCAAAGCCACGGTGAGCTACCAGCAAACCGCCATGCTGTTCGCCACGCACGGTTTCGCAGTGCTGGTGCCCGACCCCGTTTCGCAGGGCGAGCGCCTGCAGCTGACCGACGCCGCTGGCAAGCCCCTCGCCCGGGGTGGCACCACCGAACATACTTTGCTGAATGCGCAGGCCGCACTGGTGGGCTGCAGTTTGCCTGCCGCCGAGCTCTGGGATAATATTCGGGGGCTTGATTATCTGGCCACCCGCCCCGACGTGGACACCGCCCGCTTCGGCTGCCTCGGCAACTCGGGCGGGGCTACCCAAACCGCCTACCTGCTGGCCTCGGAGCCGCGCCTGAAAGTGGCGGCCCTGTGCAGCTACGTAGCGGCCGGCGAGCGCAACCTCGAGCTCACCGGCCCCGCCGACGGCTGCGTGATGCTGCCCAACGCCGGCCGCCTCGGCCTCGATATCGCCGACTGGCCCATTGCTTTCGCGCCCAAGCCGCTGCTATTGTTGGCCGGCCGCTACGATTTCGTCGATTACACCAGCATCGAAACCGCGCACGCCGAAATCGGCTGCGTGTACCAGGCGCTGGGCCAGCCCCAATGGCACGACCTATTCACGGTGGATGACGGCCACGGCATCTCAAAACCGAAGCGCGAAGCCGCCGTTGCTTTCTTTTTGCGCTGGCTCAAAGGGGAAGTTCCGGCCGGACCCATTACGGAAGGCCTGCTGCCTATATCCACCGCCCGCGAGTTGCAGTGCACCGCTACCGGGCAAGTGAATACCCGTTTTGCGGATGAAGTCAACCTTGCTGCGTTTTATCAGGCCGAAGCGCAGCGGTTAGCCACCAGCCGCCCCACGCTCAACGCCCACAACCTAAGCAAGCGAATTGTGGGCGTGGTGGAGGATAGAGCAATGCGCGATTTATTCGATGGTAAAAACAACAAAACGCTTCCACACTTCGAAGCTGAGTTGCGCGACACGCTACGCCGAGGCGGCCTGCTGTTTCGCAAGCTCATCGTGCTTCGCGACCAGTTTCCGCCGCTGCCAGTGTTGCGGCTCGATGCCCCCACTGCCCGCAAAACCGGCCGCGTGCTCATCTGCTTTTCCGATGCGGGCAAAGCAGCCCTGGCCGATAGTACGGCTTGGCTACGCAGTCAGCTGAAGCACTACGATGTGGTGCTGCTGGCCGACTTGCGCGGCCAGGGCGAAACCGCTGACCCTGCGGCTGCCCTCGACCCCAAGTACTACAACCGGGAGTACCGCCCGGCCCTGGTAAGTCTGCATTTGGGCCAACCGCTCCTTTACCAACGCGTTGCCGATGCCATGCAATTGGCGCGTTATGCGTCCGATACAACACCAGGCAACCGATTCATCGACTTGTATGCAAGCGGAACATCAGCAGAATTGGTGGCGTTGCACGTTGCCGCCTGCACGCCCCGGGTTGCGCGGGTGCGGGTGCGGTCTCTGCCGCCATCTTGGCTCGAAATGCTGGCTCAGCCCACAGTCCACGACGTCTACTCGAATGCGGTACCCGGGGTGCTGCTGCACTACGACGTACCTGAGTTGGTGCACATGTTGGGGGTGCGTATCAGAAGAATGTAATTACTTATTTATATAATAAAAAATCAATTATGCTTTTGAGCTGTGCAATGAAATATTGATTAAGTTATTTAATTAACTACCTGATAATCTAAGTGAAAAAGAAGTTGAATTTGCGAGAGCCATTCCTTATTTTTGTGTCAACTACTTGAAATAGTTTAAAATAATTTTAAGTAGTCCTTCATAGGTAGGAAGGGTCTGCTACCTGCATTATCACTTTTTCCAACCCTGTTAGTTATGAAGAACCTATTAACAATTGCTGGCTGCTGCCTCATGAGTGCGGCAGCTTTTGCTTCAACCACTCTACCGAGCAAGCCCAGCGGCAAGGAGCAAGCCGCTACCGCAGCGGCGAACAACCCCAAGGCTTCGCACGATGCGGTGCTCATCTGCCACAAAGGCCAGGAAATCACCGTTGATTCTCACGCAGTACCGGCCCATCTGGCTCACGGCGACCAGGTAGGCTCTTGCAACCCCACGCCTCCTGGCGACTTCGAACCTAAGTAGGCTGTCGAAGCAGGTAGTCTGCTACAGAATAGAGCTCCCACTGCGGGTTGACTTGTTAGCTGCTAACCAATACTCGCATTAAGGTAAAGCCCCGGTTGCACGGTTGCAGCCGGGGCTTTTGTATTATGAACCAGGGACGAAAGCAGCGATTACACAGGCCAATGTCTCCGCCGGCTGCTATCTTTCGGTACTGAAAACTTCCCGACTGTCCGCAGCCGCAATGTTGCCTCCCACGTCTCGCCCGGCTCCCCCCGCCGACCTGTGGGCCCGCCTCGAAGCCTTCGACCTCGATGCCACCGGGGCCGCCCTCCCGTTTTCGCAGCGCCTGGCCCGCGACAACGGCTGGAGCCCCGCCTTTGCCCGCCGTGTGGTGCTTGAGTACAAGCGCTTTGTATACCTCGCCGCCACCTGCGCCCACCCCGTTACGCCCTCCGACGAAGTAGACCAGGCCTGGCACCTGCACCTGGTGTACACCCGCTCGTATTGGGACGAGTTGTGCGCACAGGTGCTGGGGTTCGCCCTGCACCACGGCCCCACGCGCGGCGGCGCTGCCGAGGGGCAGAAGTTTGGCGACTGGTATGCCCGCACCCTGCAATCGTACCAAGCGGCTTTCGATGAGCTGCCGCCCGCCGATATCTGGCCCGCCGCCGCACAACGCTTTGGGGACGCGCCCTATTTCCAGCGCATAAACCTGCGGCGGCACTGGCTGCTGCCACGCCTGCGTTGGCCTTGGGGGCGCCCAGGCCGGCGCGAAGCTCTGGTGGTAGCAGGCTCGCTGATATTGCTGGGCTGCACGGCGCGCACCCCACTCAACCCGTTGAACTGGTATGGCTCGGAGTTTCTGGCCTTGTTTGCGGGGCTGTGCGTGGTGTTGCTGCCGCTTTCGCTGTGGGTACGCCGGCAGCTGGCCGGCCCGGCCGAGCCTTATTCCGGCCCGCCCCTGAGCACCTATGAAGTAGCCCGCCTGGCCGGCGACGGCCGCCGCGTAGCCGAAAGTGCCATCGCCGCGTTGGTCCACACCGGCTGCGTCGAGTTGGTGCCCGAGCGCCGTATCCGCCGCAAGGCCGCTGCGCCGCCCCTCGACGCCTACGAGCGAGCCGTTTGGAACCTGATAATTCCTGCGGGCTGGACCAACCTCGACAAACTGCGCGCCCAGGCCGCCAGCCCGGTTATTGGCGCGCTGCAAACCCTGGATACCACACTCGAAAACCGGGGGGTGTTGCTGCCAGCGGTCAAGCGGGGCCAACTAAACTGGCTTCCACAACTGGTTGGGCTAGGTCTGGGCCTATTGGGCGTCGCTAAAGTAGCCGTTGGGATAAGCCGCGGCCGGCCTGTTGGCTTTTTGATTTTGATGCTAATAGGGCTGGCGATTGCGTCCGTCTGGATTGCCCGCAATGCCGGGGCATGGGCCACGTGCCGGGGTATGCGCCTGTTGCGTGAATTGGCACCGGTGGTGCGCAAGGCCAGCAGCTTTCGGGAGGTATCGGGCGAAACGGTGGCGCTGGCAGTCGCGATTTTCGGCCTCGACGAATTGCCCGAGTTTGGGCATCACGACTTGCATACTGCCTTGCGCCCGCCGCCTGCCGATAGCGGGGGCGGCGATGGCGGCTCCGGAGGTTGTGGCAGCGGGGGCTGTGGTGGAGGCGGCTGCGGGGGCTGCGGTAGCTAACTCAAATCGGCCCGCTACCTTCGTCGCACCGAACCTGCTTCTCCGATAGGTGCAGCAGAGGCTGTGGTGGAAATAGGTTGTCTGGCTCCACTAAAGCAGTTTGCCCAACGCGGGCTTATGGATGCACTTATGAAAAAATCTACTCTATTAATAATTGTTGCAGTACTGGCAGCCGCAGCAGTGCTGGGCCGCCGCTGGTGGGTGAAATCGGACAGCGAAGTAGCAGCCCTGGCGGCCGGCCCCGCGCCCGCTGCTATCAT
This sequence comes from Hymenobacter glaciei, assembly GCF_039539585.1. NCBI lineage: Bacteria > Pseudomonadati > Bacteroidota > Cytophagia > Cytophagales > Hymenobacteraceae > Hymenobacter > Hymenobacter glaciei. The sequence goes on from NZ_BAABDK010000011.1 coordinate 119,117, forward strand.
CCTCGACTCAACCTCGGTGGTGCTCAGTGGCCGGGTAGGAGCGGGTGGCACCGAGCCGGTACTGGCCAAAAAGCCCGGTCGCATTCGCAACGTGTATTTCGATGAGGGCCAGTACGTGCGGCGTGGCACCGTCATCGCCAAACTAGCCGACTACAACTTCGTGACCGCGCCCCACGACGGTTTCCTGGGCAAGCGGCAGGTTGTAGTGGGCGAGTATGTGAAGCCAGGCACCGTGGTCACGAGTATTTCGCGGCGCGGTTACCTGTTGGTGCCCGTGGTAGCGTCCGCGGGCAGCCCCATACAGCCCGGCGACTCCGTACGCGTGTGGGCTACCAGCCGCCCTACCCGCGTGGTAACCGGCGTGGCTGCACTCGCTAGCGACACCACCGGTGGCGCAAACCTTGAAATCCGCTGCGCCTCGCGTGCCCCGCTGCATTTGGGTGAAGCCGCCAGTGTGCAGCTGAAACGTTGATTGTTCGTGCAGCAATAAGCTGATGTAAAAAGCCATTCTGCTTCGACAGGCGCAACAGAACGGCTTTTTTAATTACTCGGGAAAAAGGAACTGTCATGCTTCGCGCCGCGCTGCATGACGTGCTTGTACTTGGTTACTTTTGGATGAGTACTTAAAGACGTTGTCCCGCTACGTCCCGATAATCAACGTAAGCGAGCTTACTGGGCCAACAGCTTGAAAGTCGCCAACTGCACATCGCGCGAGTTGCCGCCCACCATTACCTGGAAGTCGCCGGGCTCGGCCGCGAATTTCAGGTCGTTGTTGTAGAATTTCAGCGCGTCGGGTGTGAGGCGGAAGGAGAGGGTTTTGCTTTCACCCTTTTTGAGCAGCACCTTCTGGAACCCCTTCAGCTCCGAAACCGGGCGCGAGATAGAGCCCACCATGTCGCGCAGGTAAAGCTGGGCTACTTCTTCGCCATCCTGGTTGCCGCTGTTTTGTACAGTCACGCTTACCGTCAGGGTTTCAGCCGGGCCAATAGTGGTTTTGCTGAGTGTGGGCTTGCTGTAGGTGAACGTGGTGTAGCTCAGGCCAAAGCCGAAAGGATAGAGTGCGTCGTTGCTCACGTCGAGGTAGCGCGACTTGAACTTGTCGAGCTTCACACCGCCGTAGGGCCGGCCGGTGTTTTTGTGGTTGTAGTACAGCGGCACCTGCCCAACTACCTGCGGGAACGTAGCCGTGATTTTACCGCTCGGGTTATAGTCGCCAAACAGCACGTCGGCAATGGCATTGCCGGCCTGCGTGCCCGAGAACCACGTTTCCAAGATGGCATCGGCGTTCTGGTTTTCCCAGCTTAAGGCCAGCGGGCGGCCATTCATCAGCACCAGCACCAAGGGCTTGCCGGTAGCCTTCAACGCCTTCAGTAGGGCCAGCTGTTGGCCGGGCAGGCCGATGTCGGCGCGGGCCGCTGCCTCACCGCTCATGCCCTGCGACTCGCCCATTACGGCCACCACTACATCGGCGGTCTGGGCTACCTGCACCGCTTCTTTTATCATCTCTTCCGAGCTGCGCTTGTCGATTTCGAGCTCGCCGCCGTGGGCCTGCAAGCGGTCAATCATCTGTTGGTCGTCGGCAATGTTGGCGCCCTTGGCGTAGCTGATTTTCAAGCTCGGCGCAGCGGCGCGCAGCCCCTGCTCCACCGATACCGCCTTGTGCCAGTCGCCAGCCCCGCTCCAGCTGCCAATCACGTCGCGCTGCCGGTTGGCCAGCGGCCCGATGAGGGCAATGCTGCCAGTCTTTTTCAGCGGCAGCGCGCTGCGTTCGTTCTTCAGCAGCACCATGCTGCGGCGGGCAATGTCGCGGGCGGCGGCAATAAACTCGGGTTTCATCAGGGTGCTGGCGGCGCGCTCGGCGCTCACCTTGCGGTAGGGGTCCGTAAATAGGCCAAGCTTGTACTTGGCTTCTAGAATGCGACGGCAGGCCGCATCGAGCTGGGCCTTGCTGACCGCTCCTGACTGGATGTTCTTAGCCGTGTATTTAAGGAACGACTCGCCCACCATGTCCTGGTCGATGCCCGCGTTCAGGGCCAGAGCCGCTACTTGCTCGGCGTTGCCCATGCCGTGTTCTATCAGCTCGGGAATAGCAGTGTAGTCCGTTGCCACAAAGCCCTGAAAACCCCACTGCTTGCGCAGCAGGTCGGTCATCAGCCATTTATTGGCGGTAGCGGGCGTGCCGTTCACGTCGTTGAACGACGACATCACCGAGCCCACGCCGACATCAACGGCGGCTTTGTAGGGTGGCAGGTACTCGTTGTACATGCGCTGGCGGCTCATGTCGGTGGTGTTGTACTCGCGGCCGGCCTCAGCGGCGCCGTACAAGGCAAAGTGCTTGAGGCAGGCCATCACGCTGGCTGGGTTGCGCAGGTCATTGTTCGGGCCCTGGTAGCCGCGCACCATGGCTTCGGCCACGCGCGAACCGAGGTAGGGGTCTTCGCCGGCACCTTCCGAAATGCGGCCCCAGCGGGCATCACGGGCAATGTCGACCATCGGCGAAAACACCCAGTTCAGGCCGTCGGCAGTTGATTCTTCGGCCGCGATGCGGGCGCTTTGCTCAATGGCTTTCAAATCCCAACTGGCCGCTAGCCCCAGCGCAATAGGGAAAACCGTGCGGTGCCCGTGAATGACATCGTAGCCAAACATGAGCGGAATGTGCAGCCGCGATTCCCGAATGGCCATTTCCTGGAGCTTGCGGATGGCAATGGGCGTGTAGGTGTTGAACACGCCGCCCACCAGCCCCTTGCGGATGTTGGCGTCCACGTCTTTGCTCACTACTGGCCCGGTCACGTCAAACCCCACCGACACGAGGTTCAGCTGGCCGATTTTTTCTGCCTGCGTCATCTTCGCCATCAGGCCGTCAACATATTGCTTCATCTTCTGGTCGCCAATGGCGGCTGGCGCGGCCTTTTTCTGGGCTTGCGCGGCGGGGGCGAGGGCCAGGGCGAGGAGGAGCGAGGCAAGTGGAATTTGTTTCATGCGGAAGAGAGGGTGTTTGAATGGGGCAAAGAAGTAGTATTCGGTGTCTCGGAGTAGCTGGTATTTACTTCTGGGCAGTAGTGAATGTTCGGTTCGGCTCGGGGCGTTGGCAGCGCTCAGCTTTGGTGCACTATCAGGACGTAAGCTATTGCGCCTCTACTTCGCCAATAGTGCCGGCGTGCGAATCGAAACACCATTTTCGTTGACGGCTTCGATGGTGAAATAATACGGCCGGTCCTTGTCCATGCCTTTGAAGGTATAGTCGTTGGCACCGTGCACCATGATGCACGAGTAGAGCTTGTCGGGTGCGAGGCCGGTGTAGATGTTGTAGGCATAAGCGCCATCCACCGGGGCCCAGCGCAGCCAGGCACTGCGCGGGTCATTCTGGGTGCGCAACACGACAAAATTCTTTACGGCCGACGGCTTGGCACCGCTGCCGAATCCGAAAATTCGCAAGCCGCTTAAGGCGAATTTACCAGTGGGCATGTGCCCGTTTTCGAGCTTAATGAAACGGGTTCTTACCGGTTTGGGCAAATCGATATAGTCGTGCGGTACATCAGTTTTGTTTCGGCTCTTGTCCACCAGCAGCTGCCAGGCCTTGCCGTCCAGCGAATGATACAGCTTGTACTGATGAAACACGCCCGTCGACTTCCCCAGGAATTCGGCGTCCTGGTCGGCATAGTTGATTTGGATGGCATGCACCGTGCTCAGGCCGCCCAAATCGGTCTGAATAAACTCGCCGGGCTTGGCTGTGGCGGCGCTCCAATAGGTTTTGATGCTTTCATCGACGGCATAATTCGGCAGGTAGCCGCCGAGCGTGCTCGACACCTGCACCGGGCGCTGGTAGTTCAGCAGCATCCAGCCGGTGAATTGGGGCTGCAGGTGGTTGGCCGGGCCAGTGGGCAGGTAGTGCGGGTAGTCGCCGAAAGCCGTGTTGGTGTAGAGCGTGCCCTCCGCATCGAAGCCGGCAGGCCACAAGCCCAGGCGGCGCTCGAAGTTATTCTTCCCATTCACAACCATTGTGGAGACGTGCCACCAATTAGCCCACGCATCCTGAAAGGTGTTGCCATGGCCCGCACCGCGCGCAAAGCCGCCGGGCTTGTAGGCAAACGGGTTGTGTGGCTGCGGCGTAAATGGGCCCAGCGGGGCATCCGCCACCTGCACGCCGTCGGCGTAGCCGCTGAATTCGGTGCCGGGCGCGCCGTATTGCAGGTAGTATTTCCCGCCGTGCTTAGTCATCCACGCGCCTTCCATAAACGGGTCGAGGAAGGTGTTGTCGAGGTGCTCGCCAAAGCGCTGCCAACCAAACTGCTTGTCATTCAGCCCAAACATGACTTTAGGCGCGCCGATGGGCTGGAAGGTTCGGCGGCTGATTTGCTGGCCGTAGAGCGGCAGGCTGTTGCTGCTGCCCCAGTAGAGGTAAAGCTTGCCGTCGGTGTCAAGGAAAAAGTCGGGGTCCCAGGCACCAACCTGAAAGTTGTGCACCGCCTCTTGCCAATCCCCCGCTTTGGGGTTGGTGCTCATCCAGATGGGGAAATTCTTGTCGTGCGTCGAGCCGTACACCAGCAGCGTATCGCCGAGCACAAACACCGCCGGAGCGCACAAATCATCATATACCTTGTGCTCGGGCCGCAGGAAATGACGAGCGATGAATTTCCAGTGGTTCAGGTCGTGGCTCCACCAGTAGCCCCACTGGTTGGTAGAAAATAAGTAGTAGTCGCCCTGGTACCGGGTGATGACTGGGTCGGCGGTGGCGCGGTGCCGGCCAGCGATGGCAAACTCGGGAATGGGCGTGTAGCCGTAGTCGAGGTTCAGCGGATTGCAGTAGGTGGGGCGCGGGGTGGTTTTCGGTTGCGCCTGGGCGGCGAAGCTAAGCAGCGAAAAGAGCCAGAAGAAACGGAAGAATCGGCGCATAGCTGGAAAATAGGCTGTCATCCTGAGCGGAGCGAAGGACCCTATCACGGTCGTTTCGTTTGAATTTACTGCAAGTCGTTACGGTGTGATAAGGTCCTTCGCTCCGCTCAGGATGACAGCCTATTTGGCGGGCTCATTTCTTCACAGCCGCACTCTCAAACCCCAATTTCCCCAGCCCCCGCTGCACGTCGGGCGAGCTCATAAACAGCTTCCACAGCAGCCCGGTCCGGTAGTTTTCAATCATACCTACAATCGGACCCTGGTCAATGGCCAGGTAAGATTTGGCCTGCCAGTTGTGCTCCTCGCTGAAACCATCGACAAAGCCGTATTCACCCCAGATTTTATCGCCCAAGTCGAAGTAGAAATGCTTGAGCGCCCGCATCGACTGCTCGGGCGTGTAAGGAAATGCCGAAAGCGCGGCAGTAGGTGATATCACGCTCAAATCTTCCTTCGGATTGTGGGCGGCGTAACCCTGGTAGCTGTCCGAAGCCGTAAGGCCCCAGCTGTTCGGTCCGTAGCCTTTGTAGCGCTTGGGATTGTTGACACAATACTGATAGTTGATGAGCGTGTGATTCTGGTTCTGCGCCCAGTAGTCGGCGTGCTGGTCCTTGAGGCCGTGGGGGTTGAGGCCCAAAAAGGAGTAGTGCGTGAAGAACAGCGGCCCGCCCAAATCCGGACCCAGCGGCAGCTTGATGCCGTGGTACTCCTTGCCGTTTTTGAACTCCGGCCCCGTGGCCCAGCCTAGGTCGTATACCGGCTTGTCGATGGCGTAGCGCGGCGACGATGCAGCCAGCACGTAGGTTATCAGGCATTCGTTCCAGCCATGAATCTGGTGGTTCATGCTCCAGCCGTTGTTGGGGCTCCAGTGCCAGTAGAGCACGTTTTGGCCGCCCTGGGTTTGCCAGTTCCACTCCACGTTGTCCCACATCCAGCCAATGTGGTTGCGCAGGTCGCGCTCCAGCGGCGTGTCGGCGGTAAAGTACTGGCGGGCGCAAATCAGGCCTTCCATCAGAAAGGAAGTTTCCACGATGTCACCGCCGTCGTCCTTCGCCCCAAACTTGATGACCTTGCCCGTCGCCCCGTTCAGCCAGTGCGGGAATACACCGTGGTAGCAGTCGGCCTTTTCCAGCCAGCGCACCATTTTGTAGAGGCGCGTGGCAGCTTGCTCGCGGGTAATCCACTTGCGGTCGGCCGCCACCACAATGGCCATGATGCCAAAGCCCGTGCCCCCTGTGGTCACCACTTCATTCCCGTAGTCGTAGGCTACGTTGCTACGCTCGCGCGCCATGCCCGACACCGGATGCCCAAAATCCCAGAAGTAGCGAAACGTCTGCCGCTGCACCAAGTCCAGCAGCTGCTCGTCGGAGAGGTTGCGCGGCCGCTTCTTTGGGTCAAAAGTGGCGGTGGAAACCGACGCTTTTTTCGGCGCGGGCTTTTGCTGAGCCTGGAGTGCACCGGGCAGCAGTAGCAGCGAGAGTAGCAGGGGTTTGGGGTGCATAAACCAGGAAAATGAAATGCCATGCTGAGCGTAGCCGAAGCATCTCGCTCGCTTCGTTGCAATGGTATTTGACTACGACTGCACGCGAGATGCTTCGGCTACGCTCAGCATGACGTTCTTTTGTTGACGCTCAATTAATCCCCTTTTTAGTACCCCGGATTCTGCGTCAGCAGCCCGCCGCTGAGGTCAATTTGCGGCTGCGGAATCGGGAACAGCTCATTCTTGCCCTTGGTAAACGTCTTGCCCTGCGCCGCGAAAATGGGCACAATGCGGCCCGGCGTCACACTTTCCTGGCGCACGAGGTCGAAGAACCGGTCATGCTCCAAGGCCAGCTCCACGCGTCGCTCCTGCCAGATGTTGGCTACCGTAGCGGGCTTGGGGCCGAGGCCCGCACGGTTGCGCACCAGGTCTAAGTCGGTCTGAGCCATTGCCGCGTTGCCCAACTGAGCGGCGGCTTCGGCATGAATGAGCAGCACCTCAGCGTAGCGCATCACCCGAATATTTTTGGGTAGGAAGTCGTTGTTGCCGCAGTTGGGCTCCTGCTTGCGGCTGTGGTAGGCCTTGTAGCTGTAGCGCGAGTTCTCAACCGAGTCCTTGCTCGGAATGCGGAAACCGTCCCAAAGCACGGTGCCGGTCGAGCGCTGCCCGGCCGGGGCCGTGGGCTGAATGAAGATGATGCTGCCAGCCCGGCGCACATCGCCGGTTTCGTAGGCGTTGGCCAGGTCCAGGGTAGGGGAGTTGAAGCCGAAGCCCAAATCGGCCCAGCCGCCTTTGCCGCCCGAGCGCGGCCCCTGGCTCACCACATACAGTTCAACCGCCGAGTTATTGCAGGCGGCGTTTACCCCGGTTTGCACCTCAAAAATCGACTCAATGCTGTTGGCCCCCGCCGTGCGCCAGATGTCGGCGTAGGGCCGGAATAGGCCGTAGCTGCCCGATTTGCCGGTTACAATCTCATTGGTCAGGTCGTAGGCCTTTTGGTAATTCTTCTGGTAGAGGTACGCTTTGGCCAGCATGCCTTGGGCAGCGGCCTTGGTGGCACGCCCCACTTGCGTGGCACTTTTCACCGGCAGGTTGTCCACCGCAAACTGCAGGTCGCTGATGATGAGCGAGTAAATGTCCGCCGCCGTGGCGCGGGTCTGAAACTGCGGGCTGTTGGCTTCCGACGGCAGCGGCACGCGGTCAAGCTTGGGCACGCCGCCAAACAGGCGCACCAGGTTGAAGTAAAAGTAGCCGCGCAGGAAATGCACCTGGCCCAGCAGGTCGTTTTTGGTGGCAGTGGGCGCCGTGCTCAGCGGCACTTTGTCGAGGGCCTGGTTGGCGCTGGCAATGGCCTGGTAATAGCCTTTCCACACGTTGTTCACGTTGCCGTTGGTCGAGCCGAGCGTGAAGTTGTCCACGTCCAAGGCATCCTTGTAGTCGTTAGGCGAGCTGCCCTTGTCCGAGTCGTCCGAGGCAATGTCCGTCAGAATCACGAACTGCAGGCCGTGCACGTCGTTGCCGAAACCGCCCTGGTACATGGAGTTATACACCCCATCCACCAGTTTCTGGGCGGTGGCGGGGTCCACGGTATCGCCGCTGAGCTGGCCCTGCGGGGGCACATCGAGGTAGTCTTTGCAGCCGCTGACGAGGGCCAGCGACGCGGCCAGGGCGGCTGTGCCAGCCCGGCGGAAGAAGGCGTTGGTAAAGGGTTTCATCGGCGTGCTTATTTGAAGTTGACGTTCAGCCCCAGCGTCAGGGTGCGGCTGGTGGGGTAAGTGTTGAGCTCAATGCCCGAATCGAGCGGCCCGCCGGCCAGCTCCGGCGTGAAGCCCGTGTAGTTGGTGCGGGTGAACAGGTTCTGGCCCGCCGCATAAATGCGTACCGACGCCAGGTGCACACGCTCCAGCGCTGCCATTGGCACCGTGTAGCCCAGCACCAGGTTAGTGAGGCGCAGATAGGAGCCCGACTCCAGGAAGTAGGTCGAGTTGGGCATGCCTTCCTTTAGGGCGCTGGGGTTGGTGTTGGAGGGTTTGGCGGCCGTGAACCGGTCGTTAGCGAAGCTGGCCTCCACATTATTGAGGTTGCTGCTCCGGGCCTGCTTCTTGGCATTGTATACCTTATTATTAAGGTTGCCCGAAAAGGTGAGCGAAAAGTCCACGTTGCGGAAGTTCAGCCCGCCATTAATGCCGAAATACACCGGCGGCTGGTACGAGCCGTAGTAGGCGCGGTCCTTCAAATCGACCTTGCCATCGCCGTTGGTGTCGGCGTACTTCAGGTCGCCGATGTTGCGGGGGAAATCAGAAGGGGTGGAGTTCTTGACGTCGTCGGCGCTCTGGTACACGCCAATGGCATCGAGCAAGAAAAAGCTGCCGGCGGCCACGCCATTGTCCGATTTCGTCACACCGTTGTAGCCGCCGACCAGCGCCTGCCCGCCGTTCAGATTGGCAATACGGTTGGTGTTGAAGGTGACGTTGGCACCCAGGTTGTAGCTCCAGTCGGCGCTGCTGCCGATGGCGGCGCGCCAGTTCAGGGCTGCTTCGATGCCGCGGTTGGTGATGTCGGCCGCGTTGGTGATGTACTGCCCGTCGGGGTCGCCGAAAAACGCCGGAATGTTCACCGGAATCAGCGCGTTGGTCGTGCGCTTATCGTAGTAAGTTACCTCGCCGGTCAGGCGGTTTTCGAGGAAGCCAAATTCCAGGGCCGCATCGTATTCGGTGGTGGTTTCCCAGTGCACGTTGCGGTCCTTAATCTGCCGGATGGCGCTGCCCAGCACCGGCTTGCCGTCGAACACATAAGGAATATTAGCGTCGGCGGTCAGAATATAAGCGTCGGCCGGAATCTGGTCGTTGCCGAGCTGGCCGTAGCTGGCGCGCAGCTTCAGGAAGCTCAGCGTTTTGTTATCACGCAAAAAGTCTTCCTGCGAAATCACCCAGCCTAAGCCCAGCGACGGGAAAAAGCCCCAGCGCTGGCTGCTGTTGAACTTCGAGGTGCCGTCGTAGCGCAGGTTGGTGGTCAGCAGGTAGCGCCCGTCGTAGGCGTAGTTCACGCGGCCCAGCAGCGAGAGGCGGCGGTCCTTGGCGGCACCGGCGTCGTTCACGGCCGTGTTGGGGTCACCCGTGTTCAGGTACCATAGGTTGGGGTCGGCGGGCACGTCCTTGCGTGAGCCCGAAAACTGATTGCGCAGGCCTTCCTCGGTCACGGTGCCGGCCAGCAGCGTCAGGTTGTGCTTCTCGTTGAAGGTGCGCTGGTAGGTGGCGGTGTTTTCCCATAGGTAGCGGTAGCCGTTCACCTGCGTCACGTTCAGAGTGCTGCGGTCGTTGCGCTGGTTGCCGCCGCTGGTCAGAAACACGTTCGTCAGGCCGGCGTTGCCATACTGGTAGTCGTACACGCGGCGGTTGTCGGCGTTCAAGTCCACGTTGATGGCCGAGCGTAGCGTTAGTCCATTCACCGGCCGCACATCGAGGCCAATATTGCCCTGCAGGCGGTTTTCGAGCGAGCGGTTGTCGTTCTGCTCAATGTCCAGCACCGGGTTGCCCACGTTGCCGAACGACGAGGTATTACCATACAAACCGTCCTGCTTGGCCATAAAAATGGGCGCCGCACGGTAGGCATTGTTATACGCCGTGCCAATGTTCACATCGCGCGTATTGGCGTGGCTGAACGAAGCCTGCGAGCTGATTGTGACCTTATCCGACAGCGCAAACGAGGTGTTCGAGCGAATGGTCAGCCGCTGAAATTTGTTTTCAATCACTGTGCCGTCGTCCTCCAGCAGGTTGCCCGAAAAGTAGTACTTCACGTTCTCCGACGCTCCCGACACGGCCAGATTATGGTTTTGGTAGGTGCCGCGCCGCAAAATGGCGTTGTAGAAATCTGTCGAGCCCGAGTAAGTCGGGAACGTGGTGTTCGGGGCCGTGTCGTTGATGTAGCTCACGTACTGCCCGGCATCGGCCATCTTCACCACGCGCGCCGCTTCGCGAAAGCCCACCGAGCCGCTGTAGCTCAGCATCGGCTTGCCCAGTTTGCCCTGCTTCGTGGTCACGATAATTACGCCGTTGGCCCCGCGCACGCCGTAAATGGCGGCTGCCGAAGCATCTTTCAGCACGTCAATCGAGGCAATGTCGGCATTGCTCAGGTTCCGAATGTCGGTAGTTTGCACGCCGTCCACCACGTACAGCGGCTCGGCGCCGCCCAGCAGCGTGCCCGTACCCCGAATGCGCACCTTAGGCTGCGAGTTGGGCGTCCCGTCGCTGATAATCTGCACGCCGGCAATCTTGCCCTGCAGGGCCTGAGTAGGCGTTTGCACGGGCTGGTTCACAATTTCAGCGGCATCCACGCGGGCCACGGCCCCGGTCAGGTCCTGCCGGCGCTGGGTGCCGTAGCCCACCACCACTACTTCGCTCAGGGCCTTGGCATCCGGCACCAGCGAGATGTTGATGGTTGTTTGCTCGCCGACGACCACTTCCTGCGCCGTATAGCCCACAAAGCTGAACACCAGCGTGCTGCCCGCCGGCACGGCCAGCGAGAACTTGCCGTCCATGTCCGTCTGGGCGCCGGTGGTGCCGCCTTTAATCACCACGTTCACGCCGGGCAGGCCCGCACCTTTCTCGTCCACTACCCGGCCGGTTACTGTTGGGTCGGCCACCGCATCGGGGGCCACCGCCACGGCTGGCTTCAGCAAAATGCCGTCGTTTATTACCCGGTAGTCAATTCGTAGAGGGGTGAGCAGCTGCGTCAGTACTTGAGCCAAGGGTTGGCCCACGGCATTTAATGTCACGCGCCGGCTGGCCCCAATAAGCTGGCGGCTGTACTGAAAGTGCACGCTGGCCTGGCTTTCAATCTTGCTCAGCACGGTAGCCATGCGCTCATCGGTAGCGCGTAGCGTAATAGGTTGCTCCAAAAGCGGTTGGTTGTCGGAGGCCAGTGCCACGCCGGGGCACCACAGCAGTAACAGCAACAGGGCCAGTTGCCACAGGCGGCCCAGCAGGGGAGGGGTGGGTAAGTGAGCTTGCATAAGGAGTTGGTGGGAATTGGAAAATAGAAGAAGCACCGCTAAGCGGCGGCCGGAAACTCCGGAATCGATTGGGGCATGTGTTTCATAGGCATGGCAGGAAGTAAGTTGGATTACTCAGCCGCACAAGGTTGGCTGTGGAAGACAATGCGGCCATCGGCCGCTTCATAGCGAGCCCCGAGAGCCTCGCAAACCAGATTCAGCTTATCAAACAACGGCTCGTTGCCCAGGCTAAGGTTTAGCGTACAGCTGCGCAGCGCCTTGGCGTCGTAGGCGATGTCAACCCCATAAGCTGCTGAAAGCGTCTCCAGCACCTCTGCCACTGGCCTGTCATTGAACACGAATGACTGCGGGGCCAGCTGCACCGGCTCAGCTACGAGTTCGCGCCATAGTTGCTGCCGCGCGGGCGAGTACACCGCTTGCTGGTTGGGGCGTACCACCACGCTGGCGGCCGATTCTGTCGTGGATGGTCCCGTGCGCCGGCTCACCCGCACCGCTCCGGTGCGCACCTGCACCTGCACATCGGGCTGCCCTGCCACTGCCCGCACCCAAAAACTGGTTCCTAATACGGTACTTACTACTTGGTCCGTAAGCACCGAAAACGGGTGTGATTCGTCGTGAAACACGTCAAAAAATGCCTCTCCTTTTAAGTAGGCAATCCGCTGGCCCGTTTCTTCCGCCCGCCGGTAACGGAGGGTAGCGCCCGGGGCTAGGGTCACAAAGCTGCCATCGGGCAAGGCAACCCGGTGTTCCAAGCCTACAGCCGGCGCAGTGTATACCAACCAGGCTGCTGGTGCGCGTGCCACAGCAGGACGCTGCAGCGTTAGCTCTTTCTCTATAGGAGTGTGGGCAAGTTGGATTCCAACTATTCCGGCTCCCAGCACAGTAGCTGCCACCGCCGCAGCCCGTACGCTTGCCGGCCACGAGGCCCAACCGGTTTGTTTTGGGCTGCGCTCGTCGCTGCGCATTGTGCGGCTCGCAATGCGTTGCCATACAGTGGCCGCCAGCGACTCCTTTTCGATAGGCGTCAGGTTAAATGACTGTTCAGTCCCTAGCTGATGGTACCAGGCCTCGATGCGACGTGCTTCCTCCGGTGTGCACCCGCCTTGTTGGTAACGTTGTAGTAGCTGACGGAATTCGGAAAAGTTGGATGCCATACTGGAAGGAGTGCTTGCCTAATAGTCAACCAACGCCCACCAGTCCCTAAACACCCTCCCAAAAAAAGAGGTCGCTTACGAACAGGGTAGCAGCATGCCAATAGACTAGACGGAATTTTATATTGAAAATCAGTTGATTATACACCTGACAAAAGCAATACCAGCAAAAAATCCTTCAGCGAAACCCGTAGCAGCTTCAACGCGCGGGTAATGTGGTATTCCACCGCCTTAGGCGTGAGCTTCAGCCGGCTGGCGATTTCGGGTACTGTTTGGTGCTCAAACCGGCTCAGTTGAAAAATTTCACGGGTATAATCGGGAAGGTGCGCTAGGCCCTCGTACAAAGCTCCCGTGAGGTCGGCAGTAGCCAACTCATTTTCGGTGCGTAAGTCGGCTTCGATGGATGTGGCCCGACAGTAGGCTACATAGTCCTCGTGCGTGTAGCGATTCTTTATTAGGTTAATCACCCGAAACTTCACGGCAGTACTCAAGTACTCAGGTAGCTTCTGAATACTGGCTGCATGTTCACGACGTAACCACAAGGCCGTGAAAATGTCCTGCACTATCTCCTCAGCAGCCTCGCGCGAGCCGGCTTTGCGGCTTGCCTGCTCCAGCAGCAGCAGCCCATAACGGCGATAGATTTCCGCAAATGCCCCTTCATTGCTTTGGGACAGAGCGGCTAGTAAGTCCACATCGTCCCAAGCCGCGAGCAGGCGTAGCAACTTAGTAGGGCGGAAAGCCAGTACTTGCACGACAGCGAGATAAGCAAAACACTGCAGCAAAAAGAATCTGTTCATGAGCGGTGAAGGGTTCTGAGTGCGTAGTCAGCTTTTATTAAAGCCTTTGCAAACTCGCATACTTAATAAGGTTCAGTAAACACTACTCTTTGCTTTATACAGGTGTTTTAAAAGCTCCAATCAGTAAGTGGCCTTATACGATTCGTGTTCCACTTGAATTGGAAACAGAATGGCTGTTTGCTATAAGTATACTGATACAATCAAATTAGCCACTTCTGCTAGGTATTCTGGTGTCGAGAGGCTACAAAATGATAAAGGAGAGAAGCTACTATAACCAATGTCTTTTGGAATGTTATGCCAAGTCCCACAGAGCAGAATTTGTCCTTGGTACCGATTACTACATTAATAGGTACTGATTGCTCCTCTCCGACGAGTCCGGCTTCCGTCCCTACACTCCCGCCCGCTACTTCGACGCCTACAAGAAATACCTCGCCTACGGCCGTAGCCCCGACCTGCCCCGGCAGTCCAGCCTGCGCATCTACAACATCGTCGGCATGTCGCACGGCTTTCTAGCCGATATCGCCTACTTCGCCGACTCCCTCCACCAATCCGAATTCTTCCTTAGTGCCGTGCTCTACGTCAACCGGGACGGCATCCTCAACGACGGCGCCTACGAATACGAGACCGTCGGCCAGCCCTTCCTCGCCCAGCTCGGCCGCCAAATCCAGCACTACGAGGCCCAGCGCCCCCGCCGCTACCGCCCCGCCCTCGCCGCCTTCTTCGCGCCCGAGCCCATCCGCTGACTTTTTCTCAAAAAAATCACGGGCGCTAAGTCCTTGATTGCGAACCGCCCGTTGCGGCAAAACCCGCGCGGCTGCGTCCCCTGCCCACAAAAGTTGGGCGCTATGCCTTGGAAGCCGAGAAAATCCCCCTACTTTTGCAGTCCCAAATCGCCAACCGGGTGACGGGTTCTGCCGCAGCAAGTGCTCCACAGAAAATTGAAAAGGGAAGGAACTCCAGGCTCGCCGTACTTGTATCGCCTGCTGTGCTCGCCTCGCAACGTCCACGAAAAATTAATTTTTCCGGAGTGTTGCGAAAGCCGAAAAAAGGCCCTTACCTTTGCACCCCGCTTCGATAGGAGGCCGGAAGCGAGTTGAAAAGCGAAACGAGAGAAAATAAAAATTCTTACTTTTCACTTGCGAGTTCAAAACTTCTGCTTACCTTTGCACTCCCAATCCCAAGAACGGGATTTGAA
>NZ_BAABDK010000012.1:0-112634 GCF_039539585.1 Hymenobacter glaciei
TTTTTGCTGTCATGACAGAAGAAATATACGTCCTCCTTCTGTCCGGCCTACCTAGACCACCTCAATGAATCCCTTTGAGCTCTACACGGGCGGATTCACGGCATCAGGGGCTCCTTAAATGAGATATGTAGGGGCGCTGTGGCCTGACGCCGAATCCAAAAAAACGCCGGTAAATCTTTGCCAACTGAGCAGCCATTTACGGGAGTTCTTTTGCAAAAGGGCGGAGCTACACGCTTGGTGTGTAACTCCGCCCTTTTGCAAAAAAAAGAACCTCTATTGCCCGATTACCCACACTGGCACGGCTTGCGCGCTGCTGCCCCGGCCGGTTTCCTTCTTCACCTCTTTTCCGTCGAGAGAAATAGAGGCCGTAATTTCTGACGTGGCCGGTGACCCGCTGGGCAGACTGGCCAAGATGCCCACGTGGTCGCCAAGCTTCATCGTCCGCTTGAACGAGTAAGTTGCTGGCAACGCCACGTTGCTCAGCGTCGTTGAGCCGCCGCTTTCGTTGTCATAGCTGAGGTAATCCGCCACCGAGGCGTTCGACGTGACCTTGTACTCTACTTGGTATTCCTTCGGCCCGGTGGGGGCCACCTCTTTTTCTTTGGAGCAGCTGCTAGCAGTGGTCAGGGCCGCGCAGCTAAGCAGTAGGTAAGCAAACTTTTTCATGGAAGGAGGGAAAAGTAAAACAGTAGTGAAAGATTGGGAAGTTGCATCAGCGGTAGTGATAGCACAGTCCCACCCCGGCTTGCCTCGGCCACTCCTGAATAAGCGGCCCGGTGAAAGGGCACACGAAAGTAAGAACAGTAATTCCCGGAAAGGGAATTTGAGCAGGGCCGGAGCGTCAAAAACATCCTTTTTCGGAGGGGAGAAGTAGCAAAACCCAGTTGCGGACTGTAGCGGGGGGTAAAAAAAATTGTTCCGAGTGGAAAAAAAACTGACGTCGGGAGAATTAAAAAGTCAACTATTTATCTAATTCAGTCTATTGCGGCACCGATATGCCAGAAGGTAAGGAAGGAAACAGCCGTCTTGTCGCAGCGGTTGGCCAAGCGGCGATACTGCTTGAGGCGGCTAAAAAGCGCTCGACTTTGTTCCGGTCGCAAGGCGGTCGATTCGAGCATCACCCAGTCCAAATTCGGAAGCTTTTAAAGCCTCTAACAGCTATGTCTACACGCTTTTTGCGTCAGTCGGCGGAAGCACCGGCAGGCGGAAGTGGACTTGCCGAACCATTCGGGCAAGTCGGCCCAATACATTACCGTATGTATGAGCCAAACTACAGCATTGAAAAAAAGTCGGTTGTCTTTGGCCGTTACGCCGCAGCAAAGGCGATTGTCCTCACGCTTTAGTGAGCCTGCAGCCAGTTGCGCCCGCTGCCCACTTTCAATGGCACGCTGCGGGGCAGCAGCAGCGCCGTCGTCATCAGCTAAACCTGAAACAGCACCATCCGACCGGTGTATTGCTCGCTCATCCCTTCGTCGGGTGGATAGTTATCTGATTCTTCATCATCGGGGCTGGGTGGCTCGGGACGGGTAAGGCCCATCTCAGCCAGTTGCGCGTCAGTCATATCCAGCATCCAGCTGTCATCGGAAAAGGCTTCGGATTTGTAGTCGATTATCACATCAGCCCCTTCCAAAAAGATGCGGCCGGTGCCTTCCATCGAAAACTCTCCTACCCCCGGCAATTCCAACCGGTCAGTCAGGTACTGGTCGAGCAGAAAAGATAAATCGTTCTCGGCCTCATAATCAGTCTGCAATTCCTGGTCGTTCAAACGCGTGTAAACGAAGCTCTCATCGCCGCCACAATCCCAGCGAACGGTAAGGCTGTGGCCGGCTTGCAGCGTTTTAGCAATCTGAATTTCAGCAGCGTTTGAGGGAGTGCCCATTTTTTAGAAAATCAACTGATAGGAAGTGGTTTAAGCCGCTTTTTCCTGCTGTTGCAGCCAAGCCAATGCCTTGGGGTCAGGGCGATACTGCCAGGGATAACGCAAGGTAATATGCGCTAGCAGTTGCGCTACGGGTATCGGGGTGGGCTGCCAGCGCAATAGTTCCTCGGCGGCCGGCAGGCCCAGCAGTTGCTCGGCCAGATAAAGCCCAAACGTGCTAGTGGTCAACAGCAATGCGGCTGAATAACCGGTGCGCAGGTATGGGCGTAACACCAGTTGCCGCAGGGGGGGCGAGAGGGTGGCGGGCAGTTGGTCGGGGCTACTGATGGGTAGTGCAGCCAGCAGCTCCGGGCCAGGGTCGGCGAGCCACTCGGCCAGGGTGGGCACCCGGCCCGACAGGTCTTCCTGACAGTGGGCGGCGGCCACATCGCGCACCAATACCTGGCGGTTATCACTGGTGGTGAGGATATCACCTAACAGTTCGGTGGCCCACTCGATGCCTGTAGTGTGGTGC
The DNA here is from genome assembly GCF_039539585.1 of Hymenobacter glaciei. Classification (NCBI taxonomy): domain Bacteria; kingdom Pseudomonadati; phylum Bacteroidota; class Cytophagia; order Cytophagales; family Hymenobacteraceae; genus Hymenobacter; species Hymenobacter glaciei. Next base: position 2,394 of record NZ_BAABDK010000012.1, read on the forward strand.
AGTAGCAGCCGGTGGCGCGGGTGGTAGCAAAACAGCTTGCTACTATCCAGAAACCGATGCACGGGCAGGAAGTCGGTCGGCTGCCCGCCAAACTTGTGCTGCGACAGCAAACAGTGCTTCCAGATATTCATTGCCCGGCCTTAATGCGCCTGCAGCCAGTTGCGCCCGCTGCCCACTTCTACTTCCAATGGCACGCCGCGGGGCAGCAACAGCGCCGTCGTCATCAGCTCCTTGATTTTGGGGGTAATGTACTCCACTTCCTCCGTCACAGCATCAAACACGAGTTCGTCGTGCACCTGCAATATCATCTTGGTGCCCAGCTTCTCCTCACGCAGCCAGTGGTGGATGTTAATCATGGCCATTTTGATGATGTCGGCGGCCGTGCCCTGGATGGGGGCGTTGATGGCGTTGCGCTCGGTGTAGCCGCGCAGCGTGGCGTTGCGCGAGTTGATATCGCGCAGGTAGCGGCGGCGCTTAAGCAGCGTTTCGGCATATTCCAGCTCGCGGGCCCGGTTGATGCTGTCGTCCATAAACGCCTTCACCGACGGGAATTCCTGGAAGTAGGTCTCGATAATTTCCGTGGCTTCCTTGCGGCTGATGCCGATGCGCTGGGCCAGCCCAAAAGCCGAAATGCCGTAGATGATGCCAAAGTTGACGGTTTTGGCCTTGCGGCGCATCTCCGAATCGACGGCATCCATGGGCACTTTGAAAACCTTGCTGGCGGTGCTGGTGTGCACGTCCTGGCCCAGGCGAAAGGCCTCAATCATGGTTTTATCGCCCGAGAAATCGGCCATGATGCGCAGCTCCACTTGCGAGTAGTCGGCTGCCAGCAGCACGTGGTTTTCGTCGCGCGGCACGAAGGCTTTGCGGATTTCGCGGCCCCGCTCCGTGCGAATGGGGATATTCTGCAGGTTGGGATTGGTGCTGCTGAGGCGGCCGGTGGCGGCCACGGCCTGGTTGAAGCTGGTGTGCACGCGGCCGTCTACCACGCTCACGAGCTGGGGCAGGGCCTCCACGTAGGTGCTGCGCAGCTTGGTGAGCTGGCGGTACTCAAGGATGAGCGCGGCAATGGGGTTTTCGGCGGCGAGTTGGCTCAGGATTTCCTCGCCGGTGGCGTACTGGCCGGTTTTGGTTTTCTTGACTTTTCCCTTGCCGATGTCCATTTTATCGAACAGCACCTCGCCCAGCTGCTTCGGCGAGCCGATGTTGAACTCCTGCCCAGCCTCGCGGAAAATCTGGGTTTCCAGCTCCGTAATGTAGCCCTGCAGCTCGGCCGAATACTCGTTCATGGCCCCGGAATCAATCCGAATGCCCTCGTACTCGATGTCGGCCAGCACGGGCACCAGCGGGTTTTCCACGTCGTTCAGCAAACCCAGCAGGCCCAAGTCCTTCAGCATGGGTTCGAATACGTGCTTGAGCTGCAGGGTCACGTCGGCGTCTTCGCAGGCATAGTCCTTCACGGCGGCCGGCGCCAGGTCGGCCATCGTGATTTGCTTTTTGCCTTTGGGCCCGATGAGGTCCGTAATGGGCACCGGCGAGTAGTGCAGGTAGGTTTCGGCCAGCACGTCCATGTTGTGGCGCATGTCGGGCTCGATGAGATAGTGGGCCAGCATGGTGTCGAACAGCGGCCCCGAGATGTTGACGTTGTAGTGCTTGAGAATGGTGAGGTCGTACTTGATGTTCTGACCGATTTTCAGAATCGTCTTCGACTCAAAAAATGGGCAAAACTCGTCCACAATGGCCTGGGTGGCGGCTTGGTCGTCGGCCGGTACGGGCACGTAGTAGGCCTCGCCCGGCAGCCAGGCAAAGCTCAGGCCCACCAGCCGCGCGGTCATGGTGTCGAGGCCGGTGGTTTCGGTGTCGAAGCTCACTTCCTCCTGCTGCAGCAAGAAACTGAGCAGCGACTGGCGCAGCTCGGGCGTGTCCATCAGGTGGTAGTTATAGGGCACGTCTTCGAGCCGCTTGCGCGGGCCGGCCGGTGCGCCGTGGCTCCCGGTTTCGCCCTCTTCGGCTCCAATGGCCACGGCCTCATCGCCGGGGTTGCCAAACAGCGAGGCCTGGCCACCGGGCACCAGCTTGGGCCGGCGCACTGGCGTGCTGCCGGGCGCGGCCACGCGGGCCGGCGTGCGCTCGGGGCCACCCCCCAAAATGCGGGCCGACAGCTGCCGAAACTCCAGCTCGTCGAACAGCTCGCGCAAAACCGTCTCATCGGGCGCATCCAGCAACAGCTTGTCGGCCTCAAAATCCAGTGGCACGTTCACGTGGATGGTGGCCAACTCCTTGCTCATCAGGCCCTGCTCGGCAAAGTTGCGCACGTTTTCCTGCTGCTTGCCCTTTAGTTCGTCCACATTCGCCAGCAGGTTTTCGACCGAGCCATACTTCTGAATCAGCGTCTTGGCCGTCTTCTCGCCAATGCCGGGGATGCCGGGGATGTTGTCGCTGGCGTCGCCCTGCAGGCCCAAAATGTCAATCACCTGCTCCACGCGCTCAATCTCGAAGCGAGCCAGCACGTGGGCCACATCCAGAATCTCGGCCGCGTTGCCCATGAAAGCGGGACGGTAGATTTTGATGTTCTCCGTCACCAGCTGGCAGTAGTCCTTGTCCGGCGTCATCATAAATACCTCGAAGCCTTCCTTTTCCGCCTTCTGGGCCAGCGTGCCAATCACGTCGTCGGCCTCGAAGCCGTCCATCATCAGCATGGGGATGTGGAAGCCCTGAATGATTTTCTTGATGTAGGGCAGCGCGATGCCGATGTCCTCGGGCATGGCCTGGCGCTGGGCCTTGTAAGCGGCAAACTGCTCGTGCCGGAAAGTCTTTTTCGGCCCGTCGAAGCACACGCCGATGTGGGTGGGCTTTTCCTTTTGCAGCACTTCCACCAAGGTGTTGGTGAAGCCGAGCACGGCCCCCGTGTTCATGCCTTTGGAGTTGATGCGCGGGTTTTTGCTGAATGCGAAGTGCGAGCGGTAAATCAGGGCGAAAGCGTCGAGCAGGAAGAGCTTCTTGGGAGCGGCGGGAGCGGTGTCGGACATAAGGACGAAGGTACGGAACGGGCTTGGCGGGGCCACACGGTGCAACTGACGAATGCTGGCAGCTGCCGTACAAGGCGGCCCGGTGGTCGATAATGCTACGAATTGCAGGGTCTGGCGGCTGAGTTTGCCGATTCATGGAGGCCCGTTTTCAATGTTTCCAGCTTCGTGCCGACCAGGTAGTTGTCCACCTCTCGGTTGCCAGCTGTGCACTTGGTTCCGCTTGGTGTCCCGAAAAATAGCCCTGAATAGGCCGCTCCCGTATGCCCAGCCAATGCGCTACGTTTCCCTCGACCTCGAAACTTCCGGCTCGAACCCCACCCGCCACCAGGTACTGGAGCTGGCCGCCGTTATCGAAGACAGCCGCCACCCGCTGCCGCTGGCCGAGCTGCCCGCCTTCCGCCGTGTGGTGCGCCATTCGGAGTATGCGGGCTCGGCTGGGGCCATTGCCCTCAATGCCCGCCTGTTTGAGGAGTTGGCGCGCAAAGAGTTCAATCCCGAGCTCTGCACACCTGCTGAACTGCTGCCCCAGCTGCGGGAGTTCCTGTTGACCCACGGTTTCAAAACCGATAAAGCCGACTGCGTTTCGGTGACGATGGCCGGCAAAAACATTGCGGTGTTCGACCTGGGCTTTCTAAAAGAATTGCCCGGCTATGGCTCCCTCGTACGCGCCGAGCCTGCCATGCTCGACCCGGCCGCGTTTTACCTCAACTGGCACAAAGACTCGCGCCTGCCCAGCATGAGCATCTGCAAGGCCCGCGCCGGCCTGGGCCGCGAAGTAGCGCACGAAGCCCTGGCCGATGCCCTCGACGTGGTGCGCCTGCTGCGGCCGTTCTACGAGTTGCCGGGGTACAAGCAAGTACAACCGCAGCCCGGCGAGTTGGCTTGAACAAGTAAAAGACTGGAAAAAAAGCCGGGCCTTTCCTGCTTCAGTCTGAAGCGGGAAAAGCCCGGCCTGCGGTCGGTCACTGACTTACAAAAGTTTTACAACAGTTACAAGGCGGGCTTCACTTCGAGCACGAAGCTATGGCTGCCGGCCAGGCCATTGGCGGCCAGGCCCTGCAGCACCACGAGGTAGCGCCCGGCCTGGTCGCCGGTGTAAAATTCCAGTGGGACCACACCGGTAGCGGTAGTCCGAATCGCAGGGTTCCAGTACAGCAGGTTGCGCAGGTCGGGCAGGCGGCTTTGAGTCGACTGGGGCGTGTCGTAGCGCGGCGCGTAAAACTCGCGCTGGCGCTGCACTCCCTCGTACTGCTGCACCAGCACGCGCGGGTCGAGCTCGAAGCCTTCGAGGTCGCCCTTGTAGGTGCTCAGGTTCACAATACCGTCGTACATAGAACTGCCGTGGAAGTAGCGGCTGTCCACCACTTCCAGCTTTCTGATTTTCAATGGGTTGATGGCCATTATTTTATTCATGTTGAACACCGGTACCCCGTCAAGCAACACCATTGGGTTGTTTTCGAGCACCGTCTTGTTCACTTTATCAACCACCAGCAGGTGATAGTTGCCTTTGCTGATGCGCACCAACACGCCCGGAACGTACTCGCGCATTACCTCCTCCATGGTTTTGAAGCGCGTGAACTTGTCGAGCAGGTAGGACTCGCTGGGCCGCCCGAAAAAAGGCAGGCTGTCGACGGGTTCCACTGCAAAGCGGCTGCGGTATTTGCCTGCAAATGCCTGCTGTACCTGCGCCTGCAGGTGCCGCCGGGTATAGTCGCGCTCGAAGCGGGGCAGCACCCCCACGGCCGGCCCCGCCGTGCTGGCATAGCGCGCCGAGAACGGGTCGAGCAACGTCAGGCGGCTGGTACTGTCCTGGCTGGGGTCGGCTTGCAGCACCAGGTCGCGCGGGCCGCTGAAGTCGGCCAGCTCGAACTGTACGATGCCCCGGTCGTTGCTCCGGGCATTGCTGAGCCGCGTGACGAGGCTAGGCGATGCCAGGAAGGTGGTAACATTGGGGCGGGGCTGGCCACTGCCGGCCTGCGCTAGCTGGGCACGGGCCACCAAGCCATGCGGCTCCGGCCGAAACTCCATCGGTTTGGGCGTGGCTGCCAGCACGTCTTCCCATTTAAAGCGGCTCCAGCCCTGCGTCAGCAGCAGGTTGTCGGTGGCTTCGAGAGCCGTGGGGCTATTGGCGGTAAAGTAATAGTCGGGGTCTTCGACAGTCCCGGCCAGCTCCGAAGTCAGCCAAAGCGAGCGGTCGATACCGGGCAGGGGCGTGGTGTTCAAGGAATCGAGCCGGTACACGGCCATCGACAGGTTGGCGGCCAGGGGAGTTTGCTGGTCGGCTGCGCTCACCTGCACCTGCACTTTTTCGCGGGCCGAGTACTGCGGCTTGTCGGCGCGAGCGGCAATTGCCAGCGTGCGCTGCGGAGCCCGGAAGTACAGCCGCTCGCACACCGGTTGCTGCGCGCCCGTGAAAACCGTGAAGTGCGACACGCCATCAAGCAGCGTGCTGGGGTCGACGGCGAGTGTGCCCTGGCCGTTCACCAAGATCAGGCGCTTAGCCATGGCTACCTGCTGGCGCGAATGGCCCAGCAGGTACACGGTGGCATTGGTGGCCGGGTTGGCACTTACCGTCAGGGTCAGGTGGGCTGGGTCGGGCTGCTCGAGGTGCAGCACGTAGCCCTGGTCGAACACGCGGGGCAGGGGCCGGGTCACGGGCTGGCCATTGGGCAACAGCACCACCGCGGTGTAGGCATCGGTGCCCACGGCCGGGGTAAAGGCAAACGAACCCATGCCGCGGTGCAGGGTCTGAAACGTAGCCACCACCGCGCCGCGCTGGTTCAGTACTTTGCCTGTGGCCGCCACGCCACGCCCGGCTTTGTCGGTTACCTTAAACGCCACGCGGCTGCGCAGGCCGCGCACGAGGTTGCCGCCCTCCGGAAAAAACTGCACATCGGCCGTAGCCGAGTCCTTGGCAGCCGTGCCCGAGGCCGTGAAGGTGTTGATGACCGTGACGGCGGTGTGAAAATACGTGTCGGGGCCGAAGTTACGCATCCAGCTGGTGTAGGCCCGCACCGTGTAGCGGCCCGCGGGCAGCGCAGCCGGCAGCACAAACGAGCCCTGACCGGTGGCTTCGCGCAGGGCCACTTTGCCCTGCAGCACCGGCTGGTGCTTGGTGTCGAGCACCTCCACGTAGGCCACGCTGCTCAGCGGCAGCGGCCGGGCGGTGGTGCCATCGGCGGCGTACACGCTGAACCACATGGTTTCGCCGCTCAGGTACACCGGGCGGTCGAGGTGCAGAAAGAGCTTTTCGTGGGGGTCGCGCTGCTCGTGCCGCCGCACCTGGCGGCCAATGCGGTCGAGTGAGTCGGCCGGAGCCTGGGCAACGGCGGGGCCGGCGAGCGCCAGCCACAGACCCGACAACATAAGCCACCGAAGACGGCCAGCCGGCCGGGCAGAAGTAGCGCGAAGGAAAGGCAGGAAAGGCATAAGCGGGAAATGATTAGGGCCAGAAGCTGGGCTTGACGGACGTGCCACGGGTACGGCAATCAATACAGTCGCGCGTTTGGGCAGTGTAGCCGGTCTCGTTATGGTCGGAAACTTTTTCAATTGGCAGAATGCTGCCATTGCCAAAGAAGGACTGTAGGGATATCAACGGGTCCATTGCAAGCCACAGCGTGTCGGGCGGGTAGCAGGCCTCGTAGCCGCTGGGGGCCAGCCAAGCAGCTGGCAATTCGCGTCGGGCCACAAACAAGCGCTTCTCGGTGACCGAATGGGCGCCGACAAAGCCCAGCACCGGCTCGGTGCTGTTGCTCAGGCAGTGCACGTTGCCGGTGAGCTGGGCCGGCTGCGCGTCGAAAAGCGAGCCGATGTTCTCCGTGTTTTTCCTCAACAGTTCCCAGTACGCGAATTCTTCTTTCGTCAGGGCCTGTTGCTGCACCAGGATGCTGTAGCCGCTGTGTAACCGCTCGGAAGTGGAGGGCACTTGGCGCAACAGGCGGTCGGTAACCACGTCCTGGCTCAGGGGCGTGGTGTTGGCCAGCAGCACGGTGGTGGAAGGGGCCGAAGCCCAGCACTTGGTCGGGAATACAACGGTGATGTCGGGCAGCGGCAGCGTGTTGGGACGGTACTCGACCTGGGGACTGTATATCGGGTCAATTTGCCAGGTTTCGACGTAGTTCCAGCGGTAGTAGCGGGCGGCATTGGCCGGGTCGTGGGTGCTGAGGCTAATGCTGAGGCCGTCGGCGTCGGCTCGCCAGCTCAGCTCGTCGATGGGCGGCGTGTTCTTGACGGGCACGAAATCGGAGGCGTATTCCTTGCCGCCGGCCGTGTTCAGGTGCAGGCGGTAGCGCCGGGCCGGGTTGAACGTCAGGGCCGTGGGCGAGGAATAGGTGCCGGCCGGGGCCTCGCGCAGCAGCGTGCGCGGGCCGTTTTCTTCCTCGACGTACACGGCGGCCCTGGCCTCGACGGGGGCCGGGCCGGCCGCGCCGATGGCGTAGGTGCGCGTGAGCTTGACGCTGGTCGGGCCCTGGCTGTTGAGGAAGCCGTCGACCACCAAATAGCTCGGCGGGCTTTTGGCCACCTCCGGCAGGTAGGGGTCCGTGCAGCCGCCGGCCGCCAGCAGCAGCAGGGTGCTGAGCGCGCGCAGGCTTGGTCGAAAGCCGGAAGAAGGGGGATGGGGCATGGCGGTAGGCAAAAGGTTAGGGCCAGAAGCTGGGCTTAATGGCCGAGCCGCGCGTGCGGCAGTCCACGCAGTCGCGCGATTTACCCGTATAGCCAATGCCTAAAAGCGTTATGTGCTCAATGGGTATATATTCTCCGCTGGCAAAATAAGATTTCAGCGCCTCCTGAGGGTATTTGAGCGGTGGCTTACTCAGCCAGACGGTGTCGGGCGGGTAGCAGGCTTCGTAGCCGCTGGGCGTGGGCCAGTGGCGGGGCAGGTCGCGCCGGTCGACAAATAGACGCTTCTCGGTGACCGAATGGGCGCCGACAAAGCCCAGGGCCAGGTCGGCGCTGTTGCTCAGGCAGTGCACGTTGCCGATGAGCTGGGCCGGCTGCGCGTCGAAAAGCGAGCCAATGCTCTCCGTGTTTTTACGGAGCAACTCCCAATAGTCAAACTCCTCCTTGGTGAGGGCAAATTGCTGCACCAGCACGCTGTAGCGGGTGTTTAGGCGCTCCGAAGAGGGCGGCAGCTGGCGCAGCGGGCGGTCGGCGACCACGTCCTGGCTCAGGGGCGTGGTGTTGGCCAGGAGCACGGTGGTGGAAGGGGCGGTGCCCCAGCACTTGGTTGGGTACGGCACCGTAATGTCGGGAAAGTTAATTGTGCCGGCGCTGTATTCCACCTGGGGCCGGTAGATGGGGTTGATTTCCCAGGTTTCGACGTAGTCCCAGCGGTAGTAGCGCGTGGCGTTGGCCGGGTCGTGGGTGCTCAGGCGGATATTAACACCGTTGTTTTCGGCGCGCCAGCTAAAATCGTCAATGAGGGGCGTATTCTTTACCGGTACGAAGTTGGAGGCATATTCCTGATTGGCCAGCGTGTTTAGGTGCAGCCGGTAGCGTTTGGCAGGGTTCAGGGTGAGGGCCGTGGGCGAGGTGTAGATGCCGGCGGGGGCTTCGCGCAGCAGTGTGCGCGGGCCGGCTTCTTCCTCCAGGTACACCGTGGCTTTGGTTTCGGCCGGCGGTGCGGTTTTGGCCCCCACGGCGTAGGTGCGCGAGAGCTTAATGGTCGTCACCCCCTTGCTGTTGAGAAAGCCGTCGACTACCAGGTAGCTCGGCGAGTTCTTGACGGCCTCCGGCAGGTATGGGTCCGTGCAGGCCGGCAGCAGCAGCAACAGGACCCAGCGCAGCCGGTGCGTCAATAGCAGAATCGAGTTCATCAGCAAGGATTAAAAAAGGAAGGTTGGTGCATACGAAAGGGGCCGCCCACCGCAAGGGTCGGGTGCTGAAGCCTGCTGAGTTATGGCCAATAAACAGGCCTAGTGGCGGTTCCACGCCTACGGCAGTCAATGCAGTCGGCAGTAGCAGCCAGGTAGCCGACCAAGCCACCATTTTTGTAGGTCGCGTAAATGGGTAAATAATTAGAGCCAAAAGAATAGCTTTCTGTACCGGGCCGCACGGTGTCCGGTGGCAGGCAGCTTTCGTAGCCGGTGAGGGGGCGCCAGGCAGCGGGCAGTTGCGGCCGGGCAATGAAAATGCGCTTTTCACGGAGCGAGTGTGCGCCAACATACCCCAGGGCAATGGCCGCGGCATTGCTGCCCAGGCCGCGCACGTTGCCGGTAAGCTGCACGGGTTCCGGGCCGAAAAGCGAGCCGATGCTCTCCGTATTCTTGCGCAGCAGCTCCCAGTACTGGTGCTCATCCTTGGTCAGGGCGTGTTGCTGCACCAGCAGGCTGTACCGGCGCAACAGCTGGGGCGCCGTGCTCGGCAGCTGCCGCAACGGGTACGCGGCCACCACGTCCTGGCTGAGGGCGGCAGTGCTAGCAAGCTGCACGGTTGTGCCGCGGGTGGTGCGCCAGCACAAGGCCGGGTAGGGGGCGCTGAGGGGGCGCAGGCGGCCGCCCGAAAACTCCAGGCTCGGGATGTAAGGCGAGACGATTTCCCAGGTTTCGGCGAATTCCCAGCGGTAGTAGCGCGTGGCGCTGGCCGGGTCGTGGGTACTCACGGTGATGTCTACCTCGCTACCCGTAACGCGCCAGTCGACCGTGTCGATGGGCGGCGTGGTTTTGACGGGCACAAAGGCCGAGGCGTATTCTTTGCCCGTGGCCGTAGTCAGGTGCAGGCGGTAGGTGTCGGCGGGGTTCAAGGTCAGCGCATCCGAAACGTAGGTGCCCTTCACTGCACTTTCGCGCAGGGGGTACTGGCGGCCAGATTGCGCCTCTACAAATACGGTGGCGCTGTTTTCGGTGGGCGGGCTGGCGGCCAGGGCAATGGCGTAGGTGCGCGAAAGGTTGATGGTGCTGATGCCCTGGCTATTGATGAAGCCATCGACTACCAGGTAGCTCGGGGGCGTGCTCACCGAGGGCGGCATGAACGGGTCGATGCAGCCCGGCAGCGGGAGCAGCGTCCAGCAAAGCAGCCAGCCGGCAGGTCGGGAGAGGAAGCGGCGCATAACCCTAAAACTTAAAGTTGTAGGTGACCGTGGGGATGGGATTGCCGAAAATAGAAAGTTGGTACCCTTTAATCTGGCCGTTTACCGACTTAAAGTAAATGGAGTACGGGTTGCGGCGGCCGGTGAGGTTGTACACGCCCACCGTCCAGGAGCTATGAGCCAGCTTCTTCACCTTGTGGCTGCCCTCAATGTTCAGGGCCAGGTCGAGGCGCAGGTAATCGGGCACGCGGTAGGCGTTGCGGTCCGAGTAGAACACGCGCAGCGAGTTGTTCAGGTAATACTTCGAAATGGGCAGCGTAATGGGCCGGCCCGTGCTGTAGGTGAAGTTGACCGACGTGCTGAAGCGGTGGCTGAACCGGTAGTTGCCCACCAGGGTAAAGTCGTGGGGCTTGTCGAAGTTGCTGGGGTAGTAGTTGCCGCCGTTTATCATGTCGGCGGTGGTGGCGCCGTTCACCTGCACCAGCGAGCGCGAGTAGGTGTAGCCCACCCAGCCATTGAGCTTGCCGGTGAGTTTTTTCACGAACACTTCTACGCCATAGGCCTTGCCCCGGGCATTGATGATGTCGGTTTCAATGTGTGGGTTGAGCACCAGCGTAGCCCCACTCTTGTAGTCCACGAAATCGTGCAGCGTTTTGTAGTACGTCTCCACCGACGTCTCAATGGTGTTGTTCTTGAAGTTGCGGTAGTAGCCCACCGAAAACTGGTCGCCCACCTGCGGCCGGATGCTGGCGTCACTAAGCTTCCACACGTCGGTCGGCGACACCGACGCCGTGTTCGAAAGCTGGTGAATGTACTGCCGGGTGCGGGTGTAGCTGCCCTTCACCGACGAGTTGTCGGAAAGCGAAAACCGGGTCGAAACGCGGTATTCTGGCCCCTCGTAGTGGGCCAGAATTTTGTTGTTGGCGTAGTGCACCGTGTCGGTAATGCTGGACTCGGCCCGCGTTTCGCCCGGGGCGTACTGGTACACATCGCGCGGGCCCAGCGCCTGGAAAAACGAGTAGCGCAAGCCCACCGACACCGAAAAGCGCGGCGAGATATCGAATTTTTCCGAAGCGTACAAGGCGCTTTCCACGGCCCGCTCGCGGCCCAGAATCACCGGCTTCACCAGCGAGGCCGCACCCTGCGGCGTGTAGCTGCCGGGCGAGATGTTGTAAACCAGCGTGCTGCCGCCGAAGTCGATGCTGTGGCGCGAGTTGGGGTAGTAGCTGAAGTCGGCCCGCAGCCCCGACTGGTTGATGGAATACTTCAGCAACGAGGCCGTAACCGGGTTTTTGCTACTCGTCACATCGTAGTTGTAGCTGCTGTAAGTGCCCGTGAGCACGCTGAACAGCTGGTTGGTGAAGTTGTGGCGCCACTTAATACTGGCCGCCTGGTTGGTGTAGTGGTAGGTAGTGTCGCTGGCCAGCCGGAACCGGTCGGTGCTGAAGTAGCCCGTGGCGTACAGCGAGTTCTTCTCGCTGAACTCGTGGCTGAGGTGGCCCGTCACGTCGTAGAACGAAGCCGCGCTCTGCGAGAAATTTTTGTCCGACAGCGACTTCAGCAGCCAGTCGGAGTAGCTGGCGCGCCCGCTCAGGATGAACGAGCTTTTATCCTTCAGGATGGGGCCTTCCAGCGTGAGGCGGCTGGTGAGCGGCCCGATGCCGCCCGAGCCGCCAAACTTCTTCTTGTTGCCCTCGCGGGTGCTGATGTCGAGCACCGACGACAGGCGCCCGCCAAACTTGGCCGGAATGGCGCTTTTGTAGAGCTCCACGCCCTGCAGAATGTCGGGGTTGAAAGCCGAGAAAAAGCCAAACAGGTGCGACGGGTTGTAGATGGTGGCGTCGTTGAACAGAATCAGGTTCTGGTCGGTGGCGCCGCCGCGCACGTTCAGGCCCGTGCTGCTTTCGCCCACCGATTTCACGCCCGGCAACGTCAGAATCACGCGCAGAATGTCGGTTTCGCCGAACACCGTGGGCACCTGCTTCATGGTCTTGATGTCGAGCTTTTCCAGGCCCATCTGCATGCCGGCCACGTTCTTGTCCTTCTCGGCTTCCACCACTACCTCTTTCAGCGTCACCACGTCTTCCTCCACTTCAATGTCGAGCTTGCCGTCGGCCCGCAACACCACTTGGCGCCGCGTGTTCTTGATGCCCACGCCGCGAATCTTCAGCTCGTGCGTACCCACCGGCAGCGTGAGCGAGTAGCCGCCGAACTGGTCGGTGCTGGCCCCGATTTTGGTGGCTTCAGAGTAAATCGAGGCCCCGATAACCGGCTCGCCCGTTTTGTGGTCGCGAATGCGCCCGGCCAGCGTGGCGCGGCTGCCGGTGCCGCCTCCCGTGCCAATGGTGTACACCCGCGCTTCCGACACGCTCACGAGGCGCGAGCGGGCGGCCGGCGTAGTTGCCTCGTCGGCATCGGCGAGGGCATCGGCCGCCGTCGCCGCCCGGAAAAAGCTGCCCGGCAGGGTGGTCGACAGCACCGGCCCGGTCGTCACAATCACCCGGTTCTCGTCGTCGATAACGTAGTGGAAGCGGGTGTTGGCCAGCGCACGCTCCAGTACCACTTGCACGGGCTGCGCCTGCACCTGCAGCGTCACAAACAGGCTGTCGACGGCTTTGGGGTCGAAGTAGAAGTGCACCGGCGTCTGGGCTTCGACCTGGCGCGCAAACTCTTCGAAGGGTAGGTGCGAAAAGGTGCCGCTAATGAGCTTGTCGGCCCCTTGCTGGCAATAGGCGGTCAAGCTGAATAGCAGGAAGCCGCCCAACAGAAAAAGCGAATACGCGTGCTTCATGAAAGGTGCAGTAGAAAAGCGCGGAAAGCCCGGCGAATGGAAAGCGGGATAGTGGAAGGCGGGATAATAACAGGAAGCGTGCGAGCAGGCCAGCCCTACGATGTGGGCAGCCCGTTGTAGTAACGGGTCAGTTCCACCAGAGACTCTTCGCGGTGGGCTTGGTTGAAGCTCAGGCGGTGCTCCTTCAGGTACTGCTGCATCTCTTTGCTGTGGTTGGCAAAAAGGCGCAGGGCCGCACCCTTGCTGTGCACAGCATAGTAGCGCCCGGCCTTCTGCATATACAACCGGGTAGTTTCCGAAAAAGAGACGTCGACGTAGGGCTTGTTGAGGTGCTCGTACATGGCTTTAGTGCGCCTGGCCAGTACCTGCACCGGGCCATCGGCCAGCAGTTCGTAGTAGCCGGTCCGGATAATGTCGGCGTTGGCACTATCTGCTGCCAGGCGTACAAACTGGTGACCATCCACGGAAAAGGCGCGCACTTTTTCGTCAATAAAGCGCAGCTTGAGCGGGTTGCCGGGCTGCGAGAGGACCACCTGGTCGAGCAGCAGGTCGTATTGCAGGCGCACATTGCTAAACTCGCGGTCGTTGTAATGCGCCGAGCCAAGCATCATCTCCGGCTTGAGGAAAAACTGGTGGCCCGTACTGGTGTGGTACTTACGGGTGTAGTCCGCGTACTCGGGCCCGTTGTAGAGGTAGGGGTAGTTCACCGACTCGGAGGCGTATTCCCGCCGTAGCGTTTCGGCCGCCGCTGGCAGCCGGGCTTCGGGGCCGGCCACTTGGGCGCGGGCTGGTGGCCCCGCCAGCAGAGACGCCACAATCAGGAGCAGGAAGGTGCTCGTTTGTTTCATTCGGGAGAAAATGAGGATGCAGACAACACTGCACTGCAGCTAAGGTAATATCTGAAGATACAATCGTACTAAACAACTTAAAATAAAGTGTTCAGCGGGCCGTATTCCGGGTAGGGCATAACGGTATCTTCGCGCTAATCTTGCCTTCCTCCCATGTTCTTCATCCGAAAACTACGCCTAGCACTACTTGCTCTCGGCCTACTGGCTCCTGCAGCACTGCACGCTCAACCCACTGAAACTAGTTTGGCCGACTACACTGGCCCGCGCTACCCCGGTGGTCCCGACTCGCTGCGGGCGCTGGTGTACCGCAGCACCCGGCAGGCCGGGGCCGCGCCCGCCGGCCACGCGCTGGTGCAGTTCGAGTTGATGCCGGATGGCAAGCCCACCAAATACACCATCGTGCGCCCGCCCGACCCGATATCCAAACCCTTAGTCGATGCCACGGCTTTGGCCCTCAACTATCTGGAGGGCCACATGCTCGCCTGGCAGCCCGCCCCGCCCAACCCCGATGCCAAGCCGGGTGATAAATTCAGCCGGGTGAGTTTGGTGCTTGATTTTGCCGTGCTACCCACTGCGCAAGTCTATGAGTATGCCGAACAGAACCCTGTGTTCGGCACGCTCACCCAACTTTTGCCGGAACGCCAGCGAAGCTACTTGCAGCAGTTGGCTGCCGACCCCGAGAAGCGGGCCCGTTTCCAATCGTCGGTGCGGGGGCTGGTGGCGTTCTGCCAGATGCAGGTCCGGTATCCGCCCGCGGCCCTGCGGGCGCACGAGCAGGGCACGGGCTACGCCAGCTTCGAAGTTGCCGAAAACGGGGTCATCGAGCACCCCGAAATTTTGGGAAGTGTCGGCCCCGCCCTCGACAAAGAGATACTGCGCGTGCTCCCGGCTGCCTCCGCCCCGGCGCACCTGCACGGGCAGCCGGTGCGCGTGCGCTACGTGCTGCCGCTCACCTTCAAAATAATGTAGCCGCTACCGCCCAAACACCGCGGCCGCCAGCGCCAACACTGCCCGGCGCGTGGGCTCAGGCTGCTCCAGGTACGCGAGGTGCCCGCTGCCTTCCAGAAACAGCGCCGACCCGATGGGCGGTAGCGCCGCCTGGCGCACGGCTTCGTCGAAATGCACGGCCACGTCGTGCTTGCCGGCCACCATTAATACTGGGAAAGACGCTTTGGCCAGCACGGCGGTACGGTCGGGCCGCGCAGCCATGCCGCGCAACGCGCCGGCAATGGTGTTTTCGGGGGTGGCTTTGCCAATTTCTTCCAGCAGCCCGCGCGCCTCGGTAAGGCGGTCGCGGTTGGTGGGGGCAAACAGCGGCCGCACGAACGACTCCATGAACTTGCCCACGCCGTGCTTCTGCACGAAGGTGATGTTCTTTTCGCGGTTTTGGCGCTTCTCGTCGGTGTCGGCCAGCGCCGAGGAGTTGATGAAGGCCAGGCCGGCCACGCGCTGGGGCCAGCGCTCGGCCAGGGCCAGGGCCACGTAGCCGCCCATGCTGTGACAGACAAGCAGCACCGGCTCGGGGCAGCCTTTTTGGTTGAGGTAGTCGATGACGTAGCGCGCCTGGGCCTCCATCGAGAAATCGGGCACGGGCGCCAGGTTGGTGCCGTGGCCGGGCAAGTTGGGAGCCAGCAGGCGGTAGCCGTCGGGGAAAGCGCGGGTGAAGTCGGACCAGACCTCGCGGCTTTCGGCGAAGCCGTGCAGGAAAACGATGGTGGGCGGCGTAGTAGTGGGCGTCATGCGGGCAGGTACCTTGCGAAACAGTTGGCGCGGCCATGCCAGAAGAAGCTCTGGCAAGCCCGCGCCAACTGTTTCAATTTCATCAAAATTACTCATGAACATTCCACGGCAACGCTACCCGTTTCTGCTGGCGCTTGGAGTCGGCCTGGCCTATTCCCTGGCTACCCGTTTTTTGTTTGCCGCCGGTACGTTCCGCACCATCTTCGATACTGGCCTGTTGAGTTGGGGCTTCCTGCTTGTGATGCCGCTGGCACTGGGGGCCATCACGGCACACTTCATTCCAGCTACTGCCTCAAAATGGTGGCGAATGCTGTGGGCTCCCTACTTGGTGGTTTTTACTTTTCTGGGCAGTGCGCTGCTGTTTCATCTGGAAGGAATTATCTGCGTGCTCATCATCACGCCGCTTTATTTAGTGATGGTCTACCTCGGGGCTAACCTCTACATTGATTTGACGGCTAAACTGCCCAAGCGCGGCGACAAAACCCTCGTTGTAGCCGCCTTCGCCATTCTGCCATTTATCGCCGCGCCCCTCGAAAACCTCCTGAATAACCCCAACGACTTCCGCCGCGTCGAAAACGCACTTATCATCAACGCGCCGGCGGCCGTGGTGTGGCAGCACGTTATTCGCGTAGCCCCCATTCCCGCTCAGCAGCTGGGCCACAGTGTGATTGACGATATCGGCTTTCCGCGTCCCGTCGAAGCCACGCTCACGCACGAGGGCGTGGGCGGTGTGCGCCACGCCACCTTCGAGCGGGGCGTCGAGTTTATTGAAACCGTGGATGAGTGGGTGCCGCAGCAGCGCCTCTCGTTCAGCATCGTGCCCAACACGGCCACCATTCCGCCCACCACATTTGATGAGCACGTCATCGTAGGCGGCAAGTTTTTCGATGTGTTGCGTGGCACCTACGAATTGCAGCCCCTCGGCCCCGGCCGCACCCGACTGCTCTTGCACAGCCAACAGCGCCTGAGCACCCACCTCAACTGGTATGCCGGGCTGTGGACGAGCTACGTGATGAGCGAAATCCAGGGCCGGATTCTGATGGTGCTCAAGCAGCGTTGCGAGGCGGCCGAGGCCGTGGCGGTACAACGGTAGCAGCAGATTTGGGCCTCAAGCCGTCAGGCCGAGCACAACCGAGGCATCTCGCGTGCAATAGTAATCCAACTGCATGTGTGTTCATGATTACTGCCCCAAGCGAGATGCCTCGGCTGCGCTCGGCATGACGTTCTGTTTTAGCCATGCCCCAACCATGCCCGCCCTCTTTCTCACTATTTAGCGTACACCGGTTGAAAACAACCCCCATCGTGCCTGACCTTTGGGCCCTTGAACCAATTGCGACTCCATGAACCCTCTCGTTGACATCCGTCAGTTCGACCAAAGCCTGTGGCTGGACTTTATCAGCCGTCCCATCATCATCGACGGCAAGCTCCAGCGCCGCATCAGCGACGAAGCCCTGCGCGGCGTAACCTCGAACCCGGCCATCTTTGCCAAGTCCATCGGCGACACGGCCGACTACGATTCGGCCATTAAGGCCCTGTCGCTGCAGGGCAAAACCACCGACGAAATCTATACCAGCTTGGCTGTGGCCGACGTGCAGGCTGCCTGCGACCTGTTCCGCCCGCTGTACGACGGCGAAGGCCACGGCTCCGACGGCTACGTGAGCCTCGAAGTATCGCCCGAGCTGGTGAACGACACCGACGGCACCATCGCCGAGGGCCTGGCCCTGTGGAAAGCGGTGGACCGCCCCAACGTGATGATTAAGGTGCCGGCCACGCTCGAAGGCCTACCCGCCATCCGCCGCCTCATTTCGGAAGGCGTGAATGTGAACGTGACCTTGATTTTCGGTCTGGAGCGCTATCGCCTGGTGGCCGAAGCTTTCATCGCCGGCCTTGAGGACCGCGCCAAGGCCGGCGAGCCGCTGGCCCGCATCGACTCGGTGGCCAGCTTCTTCCTGAGCCGCATCGACGTGCTGATTGACCCGCAGCTGGAGAAAATCGCGGCCGAAGGCGGCGAGAAAGCTGCCCTGGCCCAAAGCCTCGTGGGCGAGGTAGCCATTGCCAGCGCCAAGCAGGCCTATCAGATGTACAAGCAGATTTTCGCCGGTCCGCGTTGGGAGGAACTGGCCGCCCAGGGGGCCGAAACCCAGCGCCTGCTGTGGGCCAGCACCGGCAACAAAAACCCCAAATACGACAACCTGCGCTACGTCGACGGCCTCATCGGCCCGCACACGGTGAACACCGTGCCGGTGGAAACGCTGGACCTGTTCGGCAAAAGCGGCAAGGTGGCCGTCACCCTCGAAGACAACCTGGAGCACACCAAAGAGGTGCTCGCCCGCCTGCCCGGGCTCGGCCTGAACCTCGATGAGCTGACCCAGCACCTCGAAGAAGATGGCGCGGCCAAGTTCAAGGAGCCCTTCGCCAAGCTCATGCAGTCCATCGAAAAGAAGCGCGCCCTTGCCGTGAAAGACAAGGTGGACGAAGCCACCATGCAGTTGGGCCAGTACCAGGCGGCCGTGGATGCCCAGATTGCCAAATTCAACGCCGACAACTTCGTGCCCGGTTTCTGGGACAAGAAGGCCGACCTGTGGACGGGCGACGAAGCCGGCCAGTTCAGCATTCGCAGCTACATGGGCTGGCTGCGCGTGGCCGAAACGATGGTGGGTGCGGTACCCGAAATCGAGCAGTTTGTGCACGAGGTGAAAGCCGCCGGCTTCAGGCACGTGGTGGTGATGGGCATGGGCGGCAGCACCATGGCCCCCATCGTGTTCAAATCCGCGTTTGAGAAAGGCGAAAACGGCCTGCCGATGTCGGTGCTCGACACCACCGACCCCGGCGCGGTACGCGCCATCGAAGCCGGGTTGCCGCTGGCCGAGACGCTGTTCATCGTGGCCAGCAAATCCGGCACCACGGCCGAGCCGCTGGCTTTCGGCGACTATTTCTACGCCAAAGTCAAAGAAATCAAAGGCGACCAAGCCGGCGAAAACTTCGTGGCCATCACCGACCCGGGCTCCAAATTCGTGAAGGATGCCACGGCCGCCAAGTACCGCCGCATCTTCCTCAACTTCGCCGAGGTGGGCGGCCGGTTCTCGGCCCTCACCTACTTCGGCCTGGTGCCGGCGGCTCTCTACGGCCTGCCCATCGGCGAGATTCTGGAGCGAGCCATCCTGATGATGCGCGCCTGCGGTGCCTACGGCCCCACCGATAGCAACCCCGGCCTGGAGCTGGGTGCCGCCCTCGGCGTGCTGGCCGGGCAGGGCCGCGACAAGCTTACCCTCGTGGTGCCCGAGTCGCTGCAAGACCTCGGCCTGTGGCTGGAGCAGCTCATCGCCGAAAGCACCGGCAAGGAAGGCAAAGGCATCCTGCCCGTGGCCGGCGAGCCCCTGGGCGACCCCAGCATCTACGGCACCGACCGCGTGTTCGTGTACGTGGGCTACCAGGGCCAGGCCGACGAGGCCAACACCAGCAAGCTGCAGGCTCTCGCCGCCGCCGGCCACCCCGTCATCACCCTGCTGATGAAGGACGCCTTCGACCTCGGCCAGGAGTTCTACCGCTGGGAAGTGGCCACGGCCGTGGCCAGCGCCGTGTTCCAGATTAACCCCTTCGACCAGCCCAACGTGCAGGCCGCCAAAACGGCAACCGACCAGCTGATGAAGGCCGTGGAAACAGAAGGCAAGCTGCCCGAGGGTCAAGCCCCCGCCGCTAGCGAAAACGGCGTGGACTACTACACCGCCGCCCACGGCGAAGGTGCCGCCGGCGTGTTCAAAGCCTTCTTCGCCCAGGCCCAGCCGGGCGATTTCGTGTGCCTGCAAGCCTACCTGACCGAAACGCCCGCCGTGAGCGCCAGCCTGCTGGCCCTGCGCCAGCGGGTGCAGCAGGAGCTGCACCTGGCCACCACCTCCGGCTACGGTCCGCGCTTCCTGCACAGCACCGGCCAGTACCACAAGGGCGGCCCCAACACGGGCCTATTCATCCAGTTCACCGACGATAACCCGCAGGACCTGGCCCTGCCCGGCCGCTCCTACACCTTCGGCACCTTCAAAAATGCCCAGGCGCTTGGCGACTTGCAGGCCCTGCGCGACAATGGCCGCCGCACCCTCCGCGTGAACCTCGGCCACGACGCCGAGGCCGGCCTGAAAACCATGCTGGCTGCCCTACAAACCGCGTTCTAAAAGCGGTGGGGAGCACTTAGGGAATTGCTCCCACCAGTTGAGTTACGCATCAAGTAAAAAAGCCCGGCTTTTCCAAAATGGAGAAGCCGGGCTTTTGATTTGACGGAGCCTTGGGGCCTATTCTTTCAACAGGCGCTTGATGAAGTGTTGTCCATTGGCGCCTTGCACCTGCACCAGGTAGATGCCGTTGGCCAGCGCATGGGTATCAAGCTCGCCAATGCTGCCGCCTTCGCCCGTAGTCCGCAGCACCTCACGGCCCACGTTGTCGAGCACCCGCACCTGGTAGGTGTCGATGGGCAACCGGCTTAGGTCGAGGTGGGTGGTGGTGGCGGTGGGGTTCGGAAACAGCGCGATGCCGGGGGCCACGGCCTGGCCGAAGCGCACGGCGCGCACGGGCGAGAAGCTGGCTGTTCCATCGCGGTCGACCTGATGGAGCCGGTAGTACAGCGTGCCGGTGGCGGTGGTGCCGATGCCGGCATCGGTGTAGCCGTAGGTCGTAGTCGCGGTGCTGTTGCCCTGGGCGGTCACCCGGGTCAGGCTGGCGAAGCTGAGGCCGTCGGCGCTGCGCTGCACCTCAAAGTACGCGCTGTTGACCTCGCTGGCCGTATTCCAGCTCAGCTGGGCATCTACAGCGCGCACCGCTTTGGCCGTGAAGCCGACTAGTTCCACGGGCAGGGGGCGGTCAATCGGCATGGAGTAGGTGGCCGTGTTGTTGCTGCCCGCCCCACTTTCGTCGGTGGCCGTGTAGGTGAACGCACCCGTGCCCGTATACCCGGCCACGGGGTCGAAGAACAGTTGGTTGGCCCTGCGCTTCGGAATGACCTGCCCCGGAATAACAGGGTCGTTTATCAAATAGAGTACCCCGGCTGTAGACGACGGCAGCGTCTGGATGGTAAACGAATCCAAGGGCGGGCCCGCTGTGACGGTGGCGCTTAGGGGCGGAATATTGGTGACCGACCTATTATTCCGCATGACCGGGGTGGTGACATTGTTAGCCACCAGGCCCTTGGCGCAAGTCCCGATGTACAGGTCATCGAGGCCAAAGTCGTTGCCGCCATAGGCCTTGTTCACGTCGCGAATTTCGAACACAGCGGTGGTGTTGCTGCCCGAAAACCACAGGTCCGAAATCCGCACGTAGTTGGTGGTGCCGTCGAGGGTCGTGACCGTCGAAGTGGACTTGCCGTTGATAACAAAGCCGAGCTGAGCGGGGCTGCCGGGGTTGATGCTGTTGGCGTAGGCCGAGAAGCTGTAGTAGGTGTTGGCGCGCACGGTAATGATTTGCTGATACACCACCGACAGGTTCTGCGAGCCGTTGACCATCATGAAATCATCGCCCCTGCCGTGGCGCCCCGTGCCCGCAAAGCGGGGATGGAGGTCGGCGGCGTCGGGGCCCACCGAATACAACGCCTCTGGTATCAGCTCGCTGGTGCTGTTGGGGTCATCGGCTACGTACCCGTAGCTCGACGTGAAACCCCGGTTGCCGTTGGTGAAGCTGGGGTTGGCCAACAGGTTGGTGCCCGTGCCGATGGTGCACACTAAGCCGGCGTCGTACACATTCAGGTGCACGGTCGAAACATTTGAGCAGGGAGGCGTGGTGCCAGGTACGCACACCTTATAGGTGAAACTGTCGGGCCCCAGGTAGCCGCTGGCCGGCGTGTAGCTGTAGCTGCCGTTGGCATTGAAGGTGATGGTGCCATGCGCGGGGCGGGTAACCAGCGTCGCATCGAAAGCGGAATTGGCCAGGTTGGCGGGGTTGGCGTCGTTGAGGATGATGTTGCCCGACTTGGTGGCGTTGCCGGGTACCTCGTTGCTGTCGTCGTTGGTAACGAAGAAGTTGCCCGGCGTCACGTTCACGGCCAGCGTAAACCGGTCGGCCGCCGCGTTGGCCCCCTGGCTCGTGCTCGTGCCAGCCGTGCTCACCAACGACTTCGGGCCCTGCGCCGTGGGCACGATAAAGCTGAACGTGTAGGTGTTGGTGGTGGCACTGTTCACTACGGGCACCGTGCCAAAGTCAATGGTCTGGGTGCCGGCATCATACGAAGCCGAGGCGGGCAGCGCCGCTTGCTGGGCAGCCGTCATGCTGGCGCCGGTGGGCAGGCGCACGGTTTGCGTGAGCAGCGTGGCGGCCTGCGGGCCGTTGTTGGTGAAGGTGGCCGTGAACGTGCCCGACGACAGGCCCGCGCCGAGCGTGGTCGGGCCACTCAGGGCCGTGGTCACGTCGGCGACCGCGCCCACCACCGGAATGGTGTACGTGGCGGGCTGGTTCGACGCAATGCCCGCGTTGTTCACTGCGTAAAACAGGAAAGTGGCGTTGCCGGAATAGGCCGGGGCCGGGTCGAAGTTGAGCGTGGCGGCTTCGGCTGCCGTCAGCGTCTGGTTGGCGAGTACGGGGTTGGGGCCGACGTACAGAATGCCGCTGGCGACTGCGGGCAGGCTGCTCACGAGGTAGCCCGTCACCGCGCCGCCCGCGTTGGAGTCGGTGCCGGCCAGCGAGGCAATGGCCGTCGGGCCATTGGTATTTGGCATGGCGGGCGCGTTGCTCACGGCCGTGGCCACGGGTGGCAGGGCACTGGGCCCGGCACACAGCGCAGCGTTGGGCACAATGCGGCGGCTGATGCCCGCCCCGGCTGTGCTGCTATACTCCAGCGTGAGGACGTTGCCCAGGGCCTGCTCGCCGAAATATACCAGCAGGTTGTGCAAGCCAGCCGACAGGGTTGCCGTTGCCTGCACCGTGTTGGGACCGTGCAAGCCGCCATTGTTGATGGTGGCATTGGCAATGGTTGGAGCGAAGGCGGCACCATCGAGCCACAGGTAGGAGGCATCGTCAGAAGTCAGGTAGAAGGTGTAGGCCCCGGCCGTGGGGATGTACACACTGCCGCGGTGCCGGGTCGAAAACTGGTCGGGGTCGGTGGCGGTGGCCCCGGCGGTAGCAGGCGGAATAATCGAGCCCCAGCCGGTGGCGGCCGTGGTGGTGCTGCTGGTAAAGTTCAGCTGCGGGTCGATGCGCGTCAGCCCCGACGTGGTATTGCCGAAAAAGGCCAAGTTGTCGTTGAAATAGCCGGGGTAGTAGTTTGCCGCCAAACCGCTCATCGACGGCCCGCCGCCGTAGGCCGGGCCGCAGCCCGCCGGGGCCGCCGGGGCCACCAGCGGAATGGTATAGGTAGCCGTATTGTCGCTGAAATCACCGTTGCTGTCGGTGGCCGTGTAGGTAAACGTCGTGTTTTGGGTGGTGCTGCCCGCCGGCGAGTAGTAGAGCTGGCTGCCCTGGGCCGCGGTCAGCACCTGGCCGGCGGCCAGCGCGGGCCCCGTGCTGCCAATGCGCAGCACGCCCACCGCTGGCACCGTCACGAGCGTGAACAAGTCGACCGTGGCCCCGTTCGGCCCGGTAATGGTGGCACTGAGCGGGCTGATAGCCGTGGCGTTGATGGTGGCCGACGTGCTGATGCTCGCCGTCGTCACGGGGTTCACCGCGAGCTTTTTGTTGGCCATCGGGGCGGTCAGCGACAGGTCATCAAGGCCGAAATCGTTGCCGTTGCCATCCAGGTTCAGGTCGCGCAGGCGCAGCACGAGCCGCGTGCCGGCCCCGGGGTTCACGGTCAAGGTGTTCAGCTGCCAGTTGCCGCCGTCGTTGGGGTTGCTGAACGCCGAACCCACGTCTACGCCATTGGCCGACACCTGCAGGCGGGCCTTACTGGTTGGGTAGGTGTTGAGCAGCCAGAACGAAAACTGATAGGGCTTATTGGCGGTCAGGCCGGTCACCGTTTGCTCCCATACCACGAGGGGCGTGGTGGCCGCGTTCACTATCAGGTACTGCCCGGTGCCGGTGGTGTGGTCGCCGTAGCTGGCCAGAAAGTTGGCGTTGTAGGCCCGGTTGTCGGAGCCGATGGTGTACGAGCCCGCGCCGGGGTCGGTACCGGGCGGCGTCACGAATAGATAGGTGGAAATAAAGCCCGTGTTGCCCGCGCTGAAACCGGGGTTTGTAAGCAGATTTTGGGCAGTAGCCGCGTTCCCCAGGAACAGGGTCAGCAGCAACAGGACATAAAGAGGCCTGGATATTCGTGTTTGCATAAAGTTTGGAAATGAGGGAAAAGAAAGCGTTAGCCAAGGCATCGAAAATCGTTGTGCCTTGAATTGAGCCCGTCATCAACAGCCCTCATGCAGCGCTGTTAGTTAAACTGATAATAGGCTTAAAGCAAGCAAAGTTAGAACATTAGCTTCAAACCTGGTGCTATAACAATAATTAATAGTTCATTATTCGTCCAGCCGCCTGCCTGGGTAGGGTCCCGCACCGGCGCCTTACCCTCGGCAACAACGCCGAGGCCGCTCTGCCGCCGTTGCAGTAGCAGCTGCTCGCCTGCGTTACCAACGGCCCCGGTTCTCCCCGCAACTGGGGCCGTTTGGTGGAGTAGCGCGAACTTTTAGTTCGCGTCCCCGCACGATATGGGACTGCTTCACCGGCGCGAGGCCGCGAACTAAAAGTTCGCGCTACACTTCGCAAACCTGTTTTGCGCGCCCAAAACGGCCTTGCGCAGCTTCGCAAAGCCCTGCCGGGTGTTCAGAATGCCTGGCGAAGCTTCGCAAGCCGGTTTTGCTCGCACCGGACACCGTTGCGAAGCTGCGCAAACCTCTTTTGACGGCACAAAAGTCATTTGCGAAGTACTGCGGACCCGCCGGGGGCGTTGGGTTGGAACTACGCGCCGGTTCAGTACTTTAGCCACTCATCAATTCCCATTCTCCAACCACATAATGGAACCCACTATCCAACCCAACCCCCGCAAAACCGCCCTGCTGGCTACCAACGACCAGCAGTTGGCCGCCCAGGCCACGGCCGCCGCTCAGTACTGGCCCGGCCAGGCCTGGCTCACGCTGCGCTACACCACCGCCGCCAAGTTTACCCGGCTGGCCGCCGACTACGCGGCCGCCGTGGACTCGCGGCAGCAGGCCGGCTCGGCCCGCCCCGTAGCCGCCGACGAGCTGCTCGACCTCGATGCCCAAATCGAAGCCAACCTCTACCGCGTGAAGGCCCGCCTCGTGGACAAGTACGACAAGAAAAAGGCCCTTGCCTACTACCCCACGCTGGGCATCGTGAAAAACGGGGCCGCCTACATCATCGACCGCGACCGCACCCGCCGGGCGGCGGCCCTCACCACCCTGGTGGCCGGCCTGGCCACCGAAAAAATCGGCGACGGCGACCACGGCACCGCCTTCTGGCAGCCCATCGCCACCCGCTACAACGAGCTAAAGGGCCTCCTCACCGACACCAACGGCGACATTTCGAAAGCCGTGGCCACCAAGGATATCCTGCGCGCCCAAATCGAGCAAACCCTCTACTCCCTGGCCAAAGTCCTCGACGCCAACTACCCCGACCCCGCCGAATACAAGGCCGAGCTGCGCGCCGCCGGCTTCCAGCGCGAGCAGTACCGCTAAGCCCGTTGCAGTAGCATTGCCCACGCGGCGGTTCCCGGCAACGGGGGCCGCCGCGTGTTACTTTTGGCCCCGTCCCTTTGTTGAGCATCCCATGAACGAGCAGCTAGTTGTCAAGAATTTCGGCCCGATAAAAGACGCCACCGTGGACTTTAAGCGCGTGACGGTTTTCATCGGCCCCACGGGTGGCGGCAAGAGCACGCTGGCGAAGCTGGCGGCGGTGTTCAAAGAGGATTCCTACAATTTCTACGTTAACCCCGAACATCATACTGATGCAGAAGGTCAAAAGCACAAGTTGTTTTCCGACTTTTCACTGACAAATTTTATTCATTCTTCGTCTGAAGCAACATTCGCAAAGGAAGAGTCAATCAGAGGTATTGACTTTATCAAAGGGTTTGTTGTAGGGGCACATAGTTTTTCTCAGCATAAGACCAATGGTGAACTACTTGCAGAAGCTGTTCGCGATATGACTGAGGCCAAAAGCAACCTAGATGAATTCTCAAAATCAGAAAAACAGTCTGATGCTGATTCTTTTAAGAATCAAATCGATAAACTAATCAATGATGCAAAAATCAAGATTGGTGTTATATCTCGCATGACCAAGCAAGGACTCTACGATGTACGTCCCCAATTCTTTCCTGCCAATCGAGTTTTACTGCCAACTGTAGAATATTCATGGGCTGGTTTTTTGCGGGATGATATTGGCCTGCCGAAGGACATATTAAGATTCGCGAATAATTTCTCGCTTTCTCGCAAAGAAGTCCCCGAGCTAGACATTCCTTTTCTCAATGTTAAATATCTCCACCGCAACGGCCAAGACTTCATTAAAGTCCCCGGCTTAGAAACCCTGTTTCGCCTCTTTGAAACCGCCAGCGGCATCCAATCTGTCACGCCGCTGCTGGTGCTGCTGGAGCATCTGAGCCGCAACACCGAACAGGCGCAGAGCTTCATCATCGAAGAGCCGGAGCTGAACCTGTACCCCACGGCCCAGCAAGGGCTACTCAACTGGCTGGTGGAGAAGTGCACGAAGGGCGAAAACGACCTGACGATTACCACGCACAGCCCCTACATTCTGTCGCACCTCAACTTGCTGCTCTACGCTTTCCAGGTGGCCGAGCAACATCCTGACCGCCGGGAAGAAGTAGCGGCCATCGTGCCCGAGGCCAGTTGGATTAATCCCAAGGAATTTGCCTGCTACCAGGTGGAAAATGGGGGCGTGCAGTCGTTGGTGAACGACGAGCTGGGGATGATTGACAATAATGAGCTGGATGCTCTGTCCGGTGATGCCGCCGATGCTTTCGACAACCTCATTCGCCTGTCGAAAGGCATTGCTGTAAAATGATTGTTCGCCTCACGGCACTTATCGCCCCGAAGTGCCTCAGTAGCCACCCTGACCCTGAATTCTACCTCTACGACCCGCCACTGGCGGAGCGCGAAGAGGGCGCTACGGACCCCATCAAGCGCCAGCCAACTGCCAGGCGCGAAGGCGGGGTGCAGGTCAACGATTTCACGGTTAAGAATACGACCAATAGCCCGGTCCACCTGGTTACGATTGACTGCTGCCTCTACCACTCCGGCGATGGTACCCGCTGCGATTGTGCATTGGCCCACGAGCAGCAAATCCGGTTCGTAGAGTTCTCGCACGGCGTTTTCAGACGCCGAACCGCCCGAGTCGAAAAGTGCATTCCACAACTGGCCGCGACCATTAACGACTTCTACGACCTAGGGGTAATTCCACCGGGTAGCGTTGTACAAGCCATTATCTGCGTTGGTTTCACCGAGGACTTTCCGCCCCGCACCGCCACAACCGATGCACGAAGTGCACAACTCAACTTATTGGTGAAGGCCCCCATTGCCGTGGAATTGCGCGTGAGCGACGAAACCACTTTTGCCTAAAACAATGAAGCTGTTTAGAAAGTCGGCAAGAGTGAACAGAAACGCAAAAGACTCCCACAATACAGGCGAAATTTGGGGTGTGACCCCAGACTAAACGCATTTGAATAAGCTCGACTATTCAGAGGGGCTGCGCGGGCACATTTGCTGAATTTGATTGCCGCGACTGCGGAGTTCATAAAAGCAAAAAGTGCCTTGAAATCGCTTTCAAACTGTCGAGCTTATTCAAATGCGTTTAGTCTGGGTGTGCCCCACCTCGTTTCACTTGCTTCATGGAAGTCCTGCCCAAAGATATTATCCGTACCTGGATTTTGCCCCACCTGACCCAGCCCCAGGGCGGACGCCCCAGCCGGGTGGAACCCGTCGAGTTGCTCGAAGCCCTGCTGTACAAGCTCAAAACCGGCTGCCAATGGCGCTAGCTGCCCGTTAAACAGTTCTTTACCGGTGCCGTCCTGACCTGGCAGGGCGTGTACGCCCGGTTCAACAAGTGGCGCAAAGACGGCTCGTGGCAAAAGGCGTGGCTCAACGTCTTACGCCTGAACAAGCACTGGCTCGATTGTTCCAGCGTTCAACTCGACGGCAGCCACACGCTCGCCAAAAACGGCGGGGCTGCTGTGGGCTACCAAGGGCGCAAAAAGGCCCGCACCACCACGGCCCTGTTTCTGACCGACAACCAGGGCCAGCCCCTGGCCTGCGCGACCCCACAGGCGGGCAACCACCACGACAGCTTCCGGCTGGCCGCCTTGTTTGAGGAGTTGTGCATCCTGCTCGAAGCGGCCGGCATTGCCGTGGACGGACTGTTTTTAAATGCCGATAGCGCCTTTGATACCAACGAGTTACGCCAGGCATGTGCCACGCGCGGCATCGAAGCCAACATTGCCCGCAACCGCCGCGCCACCGATTGGCAGACCGACAACGACACGTTTTTTGACCCCGAACTTTACCGCCGACGCGCCGTGGTCGAACACGCCAACGCCTGGCTCGACAGCTTCAAAACCCTGCTCGTGCGCTATGAAACCAGCATCGGCAACTGGCTGGCCTTCCATTGGCTGGCCTTTATCGTCCTCTTTTTGCGGAAAATCAACGCCAAACCGACTTTCTAAACAGCTTCAATAAGAAGCCCCCGCAGCAACCGCTACGAGGGCTTCTTATTATCTCAAAACGCAGAATCTACCGCAGCACGGTAGCCCGCGTACCGGCCGCCACTTTAGTGCCCAACTCGCGCACGGCCTGGGCAATGCCCGCCGCATCAAAGCCGCACTCTTTGTAGAGCTCGTCCTGGGTGCCGTGCTCCACCACGCGGTCGGGGATGCCGAGGCGAACGACGGGCAGGTGGAAGCCGTGGTCGGTGAGGAATTCGAGCACGGCCGAGCCGAAGCCGCCGGGCAGGCAGCCGTCCTCTACCGTCACGATGGCGCGGTAGCGGCGGGCTACGTCGCGCAGCATCTCCTCGTCCAAGGGCTTGCAGAAGCGCATGTCGTAGTGGCCCGTATTGAGGCCCTCGGCAGCCAGGGTTGCGGTGGCTTTCACGGCGTAGTTGCCGATGTGGCCGATGCTGAGGATGGCCACGCCGCCCTCTTCGCCTTCGCGCACCACGCGGCCCGTGCCGATGGCTACGCGCTGCAGGGGCGTGCGCCACTGCGGCATCACGCCCTCGCCGCGCGGGTAGCGGATGCTGAACGGGCCGGCGTTTTCGGGCAGCTGGGCGGTGTACATCAGGTTGCGCAGCTCCTGCTCGTTCATGGGGGCCGACACCACCATATTGGGGATGCAGCGCATATAGGCCAAGTCGTAGCAGCCGTGGTGGGTGGGGCCGTCGGCCCCCACAAAGCCGGCCCGGTCGAGGCAGAACACGACGTGCAGGTTTTGCAGGGCCACGTCGTGAATCACCTGGTCGTAGCCGCGCTGCATAAACGTGGAATACACGTTGCAAAACGGCACCAGCCCCTGCGTGGCCAGGCCGGCCGAGAACGTAACGGCGTGCTGCTCGGCAATGCCCACGTCGAAGGTGCGGGCGGGCAGGGCCGCCATCATGATGTTCAGCGACGAGCCCGAGGGCATGGCCGGCGTCACGCCCATAATTTTGTCGTTGGCCTGGGCTAGCTCCAGCAGCGTGTGGCCGAACACATCCTGGTATTTGGGCGGCTGTGGTTTATCGGGCGTTTTCTTCGAGATTTCGCCGGTGATTTTGTCGAACAGACCCGGGAAGTGCCACAGCGTTTGGTCCTTTTCGGCCAACGCGTAGCCCTTGCCCTTCACCGTGACGCAGTGCAGCAACTTGGGGCCAGGAATGGACTTGAGGTCGTTGAGGATGGTGACGAGGTGTTGCACGTCGTGTCCATCGACGGGGCCGAAATAGCGGAATTTCAGCGCCTCGAACAGGTTGCTCTGCTTGAGCAGGGTCGCCTTCATGGCGGCTTCTACTTTGCGGGCAATCTGCTGGGGGTT
The DNA here is from genome assembly GCF_039539585.1 of Hymenobacter glaciei. NCBI lineage: Bacteria > Pseudomonadati > Bacteroidota > Cytophagia > Cytophagales > Hymenobacteraceae > Hymenobacter > Hymenobacter glaciei. The sequence continues at coordinate 31,760 of NZ_BAABDK010000012.1, forward strand.
GGGGCCAAACTTGCTCAGCTTGCCCAGCACGTTCCACAACTCGTCGCGCACCTTGTTGTAGGTGCGGGAAGTAGTGATGTCGGTGAGGTATTCCTTGAGCGCGCCCACGTTGGGGTCGATGCTCATGCAGTTGTCGTTGAGGATAACCAGCAGGTTGGAGTTCACCACACCAGCCTGGTTGAGGGCCTCAAAGGCCATGCCGCCCGTCATGGCGCCGTCGCCGATTACGGCGATGTGCTGGCGGTCGAATTCGCCCTTGTAGTCCGACGCCACGGCCATGCCCAGCGCCGCTCCGATGCTGGTGCTGCTGTGACCCACGCCGAAAGCGTCGTATTCGCTTTCGCTGCGCTTCGGGAAGCCCGACATGCCTTTGTAGCGGCGGTTGTTCGGAAATTGCTCGCGGCGGCCGGTGAGAATTTTGTGACCGTACGCCTGGTGGCCCACATCCCAGATGAGCTGGTCGTGGGGCGTATTGAAGACGTAGTGCAGCGCCACGGTCAACTCAACCACTCCCAAGGAGGCCCCGAAATGGCCGCCGTAGATGCTGACGGAATCGATGATAAAGTCGCGTAGCTCAGTGCTGAGCTGGACTAACTGCTCGGGAGCGAGCTTTTTGAGGTCGTCGGGCGAGTCAATTGCCGCGAGCAGCGGGCCGGGTTCAACTATCATCAGGACAGGCGTGGTGGGATTGGTGACGGGGATGTAACCGCCTGACCCGCTAAAAGATTATTGGGCTGGCACAAAGGTACGACGCGGCGCGAAGAGCGGTTGTTGAGAGCGACATAATCGGGGGTTTGGTCGGGGTTCGGCCCACGATAATCTAGTTTTTGCCTGGCCCGGCAGCGGCTGCCTCAACCTTTGCGTATCGGCAAGCCAAATCGGCCAGTTGGCTGTTAGAATTTTAGTATAGAGATTTTTACACCTCGGAGGGAGGCCGGGTGCAACCTCCGGCACGATTTGCGGCACTTTGCCCGCTACGCATTGTCAGTATATGAAACACCTATTACCGGCCTCGGCCGTTTTGCTAACGGCCCTGCTGGGCACTGCAACTGCCGCTAACGCGCAACAAGGAACTCCGGCTGGCACGCGGCCCGCTCTCACCACTGCGCCGCGCGCCGCGGCTGGCCGCATCACCGGCACCGTAACGGATGCTGCTACCAACAAGCCCGTGTCGTACGCCTCGGTAGCCGTGCTCGATGCGGACAACAAGCCCGTGAACGGCGGCGTGGCTGGCGACGACGGCAAGTTTGTGCTGGCGGGCATTCCAGCTGGCACTTACACCGTGCAGGTAAGCTTCCTGGGCTACACCAACATCACCCGCACCGGCGTCGTCGTGACGGCCGGCGAGGCGACGGCGTTGGGCACCATTGGCATGGCGGCCTCGGCCCAGAAGCTGGGCGAAGTAGTGGTGACGGGCCAGAAGGCCATTATTGAGGAGCGGGTAGACCGCACGGTGTACAACGCCGAAAACGACCAGACCACCCGCGGTGGCGATGCCACCGACGTGCTCAAGCGCGTGCCCATGCTGAGCGTGGACCTCGACGGCAACGTGAGCCTGCGCGGCAGCTCCAGCATCAAGGTCCTTATCAACAACAAGCCCTCAACCATTGCGGCCAGCAGCGTGGCCGATGCTCTGAAGCAGATTCCGGCCGACCAGATTAAGACCGTGGAGGTCATCACCTCGCCTTCGGCCAAGTATGACGCCGAGGGGTCGGGCGGCATCATCAACATCATCACCAAAACCAATACCCTGCGCGGCGCCACGCTGGGCGTGAATATCAGCGCGGGCCTGCGCAGCAGCCAACTGGGCCTGCAAGGCAGCCTGCGCACCGGCAAAATGGGCTTTTCGCTCGGCGGCTTTGGCCGGGGCCAGTACAACACGCCGGGCGAGTTTTCCAACACACAGGTGACGCGCAGCCTGGGCACCGGCGCGGCCACCACTACGCTGCAAAGCGCCGACTCGCGCCAGCAGAATATTTTTGGACGCTATTCCCTGGGCTGGGACTACGATATCAACAAGTTTAATTCCCTGCAGGCTTCGGTGAGCTACGGCTCGCGCAACGGCAATAACTACCAGGACGGCCTGCGGCGCACCAGCTACGCGGGTGCTTCGGCCACGGGCACGCCCTACAGCACCGACCTGCGCGACACCTATTCCGAAGACCTGTCGGGCACGGTAGATGCCAGCCTGAACTATACGCACAGCTTCGAGAAGCCGCAGCACGAACTCAGCCTGCTGACGTTGTTCAGCCGTAACGACCGCACCAACAGCTTCACCAACACCATTTTCCAGTCGAGCGACCCCGGCACCCCGTCGCGCATCGTCAACGACAACCCCAGCTACAACGAGGAATACACCGTGCAGCTGGACTACCAGAACCCCCTCAGCAAAACCCAGATGCTGGAAATGGGCGCCAAGAACATTCTGCGCCTGGTAAATTCAGACTACGCCACCACCTCGTACGGCGCCAACGGCGAAGTACTGCCAAATGTGGGTCTGCTCTCGGCCAGCAACGTGTTTAACTACCGCCAAAATGTGACGGCCGGCTACGCGGCTTACACCCTGGCATTGCCCAAAGGCTTCACGCTGAAGCCCGGCCTGCGCTACGAGTACACCACCATCGACGCCAGCTTTGCAAAATCGGAAGCTCCAGACATCCCGAATTATGGCGTGCTCGTGCCCAGCGTGAACGTGTCGCGCAAGCTCTCGAACGGAAACCTGCTTAAGCTGGCCTACAACCGCCGCATTCAACGCCCCTCGCTGCAGTTCCTGAACCCCAATCTAAACGCCCAGAACCCCAAGAATACCAGCCAGGGGAATCCTGAATTGTCGCCGGAATATACCAACAACTATGAACTGGGTTACAACACGCTAGTGAAGCGCGTGAACCTGAGTCTTAGCACATTTATCCGCAACACGACGAACTCGATTGAGGCCCTGCGTACGGTAAGCGGCACCGATGCGGTAGCGACTAAATACGCCAACATTGGCCAGCAGAATGCCTACGGCGGCAGCATCAACGCCAACCTGAACGGCGCCAAGCTGAACCTGAACGCGGGTACCGACTTTTACTACGCCACGCTCACCAACAATGTGCCCGACCGCAATTTCAACGCCTCCAACCAAGGCTTCGTGTTCAGCGGCCGGCTCGGGGGCTCCTACAATTTTACGCCCGTATGGGGCGTGCAGGCCTTTGCCTTCTACCGGGGCCGCCAGGTGCAGCTGCAGGGCGACCAAAGCGCCTTCTACTTCTATACCTTGGGCATCAAACGCGACTTTGCTGAGAAGCGTGGCAGCCTGGGCTTCGGGTTCGATAACTTCTTTACGCCCAGCATCACCATCCGCAACAACGTGGTATCGCCGCTTATCGACCAGGCCAGCCGCAACGAACTGCACTCCCTGGGCGTGCGGGTCAGCTTCAGCTACCGCATTGGCAAGCTCACGGCGGGCCCCTCGCGCCGCGGCAAGAGCGTCAACAACGACGACCTGAAGAGCGAAGGCGAAGGCGGCGGTGGCGTCGATGCCGGCGGTGGCGGAGGAGGCGGCGGTGCCCCAGCGGGTGGCGGTGGCGGTCGCCCCGGCGGCCAGGGCGGCGCTCGCCCGGCCGGTGCAACCGGTGCCCCCACTGGCGCGCCCGCTGGCGCCCGCCCCGGCGGCTATCCCGGCCAGCAGCGCCCAGCGACGGCTACCGATAGCACCAGCGGCAAACCCGCCACCGACAGCACTGCGCGGCCCATGCCCGGCCAGCAGCGCCCCGGCGGCTACCCCGGCCTGCGCCCCGCCACGGCCCAACCCGCCGACACCATGCGCCGCCAGCCGGTAGCGCCGGTGCCCAGCCCTGTCAGCACGCCCATCAACGCGCCGTCGCCGGGTACGAGCACGCCCAACGGCACGGTGCCCGCCGGCAGCCCCGGCGGCCGGCCCTAGTCGGTTCGTTCGATAATTACACGTGGAAACGTCATGCTGCACCAGTTGCAGCATGACGTTTGCTTTTAGGGAGCGTAATAGATTTTTAATCAGCGCCGCGCCGGCGAAGCCCTACTTTTGCCCGGCCGCTTTATTTGCTTCGATGACCGATAAGCTCCGAACTACTTCCGCCGCTGACAGCCCCGACGACGACGCGCACTTTTTGCAGCGCCTGCAGCCTTCGCGGCTTATTCTGCCCATTGTGATTGGGCTGGGGGTAGTGGGGTTTATGTTCTGGCGCAGCTACAAGCCGGGCGATTTGGCCCCGCTGGCCCACGCCCGCTGGGAGTGGCTGCTCGTTACGCTGCTGGTGCTGCTGGCCCGCGATTTCGGCTACATCTACCGCATCCGGCACATTGCCGAGCGCGAGCTCAACTACCGGCAGAGCCTCGACGTGATTATGATTTGGGAGTTTGCCTCCTGTGTGCTGCCCTCGGCGGTAGGCGGCACGGCGGTGGCCTCGTTTATCCTGCACAAAGAAGGCATCACGCTGGGTAAATCGATGGCTTACGTGATGGTTACCGCCCTGATGGACAATGTATACTACGTGGTGATGGTGCCGCTGGTGGTGCTTATTGCCGGGGCCGGCCTCTACCCGCACGAAGCCTTGCAGGGCGGCTTCATTGCTACGTTGCGGGTGCTGTTCGTGGTCAGCTACATCGGAGTCACGGCTTATGCTGGCCTTATGCTATACGCCATTTTCATCAACCCGCGCTCGGTGCGACGGGTGCTGGTGCGCCTGTTCTCCATGCTGGTGCTGAAGCGCTGGCGGCGCAAAGCCTATCACCACGGGCAGGAAATGGCTTTAGCTTCGGCACAGCTGCGCGGCAACCCTGCTATTTACTGGTGGCGCGCGGCGGGCAGCACCTTCTTCGTCTGGACGGCCCGCTACATGGTTATCGGCTGCCTTATCGCCGCCTTTGTGCCGATGGACACCGACACCTTCCTGTTCATTTTCGCCCGCAACCTCACCTACAAAGTGCTGCTGCTGCTGGCCATCACGCCAGGCGGCGCGGGCATCGTGGAAGGCGCGTTTCCCACGTTCTTCGGCAAGTTCATCGGCACGGCCACGCTCACCAGCTTCATGGTGCTGCTGTACCGGGTGGTCACCTACTACCTCTATTTAGTGCTCGGCACCATTTTCCTGCCGCGCTGGGTAGCGCGGGTGTTCGCCAAGCGCCCAGATAAAGCGGCTACGGTTTAGGCTGCGTCGCGGCAGCTGTCGGGCGCTGGTAGGTTTGCCAGAATTCGGGGTGGAAGTCGGTGAATTGCAGCTGGTAGGTTTCCATGCCGTCCCAGCGTGAGTCCGCCTTCGGGTTAAGCGGCAGAAACGGCGTGCCGGCTGGCAGCAGCGTGAAATACTGCTCGCAGTTGCGCTGCCGATAGAATCGTTGCCCGGTTTTCAGCACCCGGCCCGCTTCGAGGCCCAAGCCCCGGCTGTGCCACGCGTAGTAGCGGCCGTTAGCAGCGCGCAGGTAGTCAACAGCATGCTCAGATTGTTCCTGGGCATAAAGGTTAGAATAGAGGCGGGCCGTTAACACCGGCTTGCCCACGTACTTGCGCGCCACGGCGTTCTGCAGCACGGTGTCACCCTGCCACTTCGCTTCGTAGTGCGTCACGGCGTAGTCGCGTTGCTGCACTTCAAACTGGCCCCGGTAGCCGGCCTGCAGGTAGGTACCGGTGGTGCGGTGGTTGGCCCGCTTGGCCACGAAGCCAATCTGGTACACCGTTTCCCCGTTCCGGGTCAGCACGCTGTCGAGGTGGAGCGTATACTTCTTCCAACGCCCCGATTTAAACAGCGGCGATGTGCGCACCGGGTCGGCGCCGGCAGTGTAGAAGCCCTGCCCGTACCCCAGCATAACAATCGTTTTCAGCCCCTTCGCCAGGGTCTTGACTTCGTGCTTTTCGCGAATTCGGTGCTGCTCCCGGTCCTCCATCATCAGAAAACCTGCGTGCAGGTTTTTCTGCCCGGCTGGCACCCGCACCTGGCTTACGTATTCGCCTTCGTAGCTCAGCGAGTCGAAATTGCTCATGCGGCGGTAGGTGTATACTTCGGACAGATAGTCGCCTTGGTCGTAATTCTTCGGCAGAGCCGCCAGCACCTTCTTCATAATCTTGCGCGGGTCGAGGCTTTCGCCGCGCACCTGCACGCCCTGTAACTCGTAGGCGGCCGGCGCCAGCCGTACCGTCAGCGGCGCGGTGGTGGCGGTTACCATGATGGCGGCGTAGCCCACGCTGCTCACCTGCAACGTGCTTCCCGTGGTGCGCAGCGCAAAGCGGCCCTGCCCGTCGGCTACCGTGCCCACGCCCTGGGCCGGCACGCTCACCGAAGCGTAGGGCACCGGCTGGCCGGTTTTGCGGTCGAGCACCACGCCGCGCACCGTGGCCGAGTTGGCCGCTGTGCCCGTTGCCAGGCGCACGGGCCGGCCGGCCGGATTCAGCCCGTCGGGAGTGGTGCGGGCCAGCACCGCGCTGTCGGCCGCCGGGGCGGTCGCTCCCGCAGTCAATACGGCCTTATGGGTCGGGTGCACGCTGCGCAAAAACAGAAAGCCGTCCACTGCCTCGCTCCACGGGCCACGCATGGCTGTGTAGTCAACGGCGTAAGTGGTCAGCAGGCGGCTGGGGGCATCGTGCTTCAGGCTGACAAAGGCGTATTCGGCGGGCTGAGCCATTAATTCTGCTTCGAGTGAGCCGGCAGCCGGCGTGGGTACCGGCTTGATTTCCCGGAACCACGGGCCGTAGCTGCCGCCGCCGCCCACTGTGCCCAGAATGTAGACCTGGTCGGGGCCGAGGCCGTCCTTCACGGCCCGGCCCATGGGGCGGTACGCCTGCATTTCAGCTGTGTCGAAGTGGTCGGTGCGGTTGGCCAGGTGCGGCAGGGCGGCCCAGCACACCACCTTTTCCTGCGGATGCTGTTTCACATACCACAGCAGGTTGTCGGCCATTTGGGCATCGCGCGGGTTGCTGTCGCTGGCCTTGAAGGTTTCGTTGGTCTTCAATTCCGGCTCGTGCTCGGCATAGTCGCGGGCCTGCGCCAGCAGGCTGCGCAGGTTCTGCTGCCAGAACGCGGCCTCAGTACGGCGCTGGGCATCGGAGCCGGTGGCGACTTTAGCCACGAGCTTATTCACTTTGGCCATTTCCTTCTCAAACTCGGCCAGCGTGGTAGTAGGCACGAAAGCAAAGCTCTGGCCCATAAAGCTGATGACTTGGTCGAGGTAATCGAAGTTGAGCAGGGCGGCGCTCTTGTCCGGGGCCAGGAATTCCTCCAGGTCGTCTACCATATCGCCGCTGTAGCCATCGGTCATCAGCTGCGGGTCGAAGCCGGCTACGCGCAGGCCGCCTTTGCCCACCAATGGCAGCAGAGCCTGAAACTCCTGCGTACTGGTCCAGATAGAAAATACGCTGTTGCCCAAGGCCTCCTGCGCCGGCCGGCCGGCCTCCAGCGCCTGCTGGGCCTTGTGCAGGTCGTAAAACCCGCTCTCAAATGCCACCGTGGTAAAGCCCATCTGCTCGCGCAAAAAGCGCAGGAGCCGGATTTTTGCTTCGAACACGTTGCCCTCGCCGTGGCTGGGCTCGCCCAGCATCACCACCCGCGCCGGGCCGATTTCGGCTTTCAAAAACTCCAAATCCCGAAAGTCATTGTCCGTGGGGTTGATGCTGCGCACCGCGTGGGTGGGCAGGGAAGTAGGGGCCTGAGCGCGGGCAAAAGGCACCGTAAGCAGCAGCGCCCCGGCCAGGGCACCTGCTTTAAAACTGGTAAACATCAATAGCAGAAAAAAGTGGAATGGCCACAATGGGCCACACGGAAGGAGGCCGCAAGTTACTGGCATTTCCACATTACAGCCAGCCATATCAAAATATACGACTACAAAAAAAGCCCCGAACCAACGCGGTTCGGGGCTTTTCAAAAGCAATTTGCGAAGCTTACTCAGCTTCCAACATCAGCGCGGCACCGTCGGCCGACTTCAGCGTGAGCTTGTCGTCGGTAAGGGTTTCCACCGCGAAGGTGTTGCTCGTGGTCGCACCGTCGGGCGTCATCGTGATGGTTTTGCCGGCCTGGTCGAACGTGTATTTGCCGTTCACGGCACCGGTGGCGCCGGTCATGTTGTAGGTGCCATTGGCGAAGATGCGCAGCTGCTCGTCTTCCTGGGCATTGGTCTGCTTCACTTTGTCGCCGGTGGCATCGGTTTGCTTGGAGGTTTTCCACACCTTGCTGTCGGTGCCGTACAGCATGTTCACACCTTCCACCTTGCCCTTGTCGTTGCTGCACGAAGCGGCAAATAGCGACACAAGTACGAGCAGGCTAGCAAAATAGCGGAACGAGAAAAGGGACTGGAGTTTCATGAGCACAACGGGTAATGGTGAAAGAATGAAAGTGGTAGCCTGCATAATGCGAAGCTCGTCGGCTTACGATATCAAACCAAAAGAGTTGGCAACGAAACCTCCGCCAAACCTGTGCGTATAGCAACCCGGCCGGCCCAACCGCGAGGTTTTCCGGTGAAATCAGTTGCATCATTTAACTTTGTAAATCCCATGGGACTCTTCGATTTCATCAGCGACAAAGGCGAGCAAAAACCCGTTGAGCCCGCTAAGCCCGCTGCTGGCGGCACCGATTTTTTCGGAAATGCAAAACCAGAAACTTCCGGCGACAGTTATACTGTTGTTAGTGGAGATTCTCTCTCAAAAATAGCCAAGCACCACTACGGCGACGCCGCCAAGTGGCATCAGATATACGAGGCCAACAAGGCCACCATCGGTACTAACCCCGACCTCATTGAAGTTGGTCAGGTGTTAACCCTACCTAGTCTCTAGGTACTTTTTTGCAGAAAAAAGGTGAGAAAAGCCACTCTGTTTCAGGGTGGCTTTTTTGCGTTTGGTGGGGCCGGTCTGAAGTTGTTGGAGCCAAAATCGCCTGTCATCCTGAGCTTGCGAAGGACCTTGTCACCGAAGAACGGTGTGTAGTAACTACACCACTGCGAGTGTGGTAAGGTTCCTCGCTTCACTCAGGATGACAGGCGATTTTAACCGGCGAAAAAAAATATTTTCGCTCTACCGCTTGCCCATCTCAAAAATTCTCCCGTACATTTGCCGATACCAAACAGGTACTCCCCGCTATCGGTGGGTAGTTTTCAAGTTTTATACAGAAGTGGCGAGAGACTAGGCTCCGTGACCCACTGGCAACCTTCGCAAAACGAAAGGTGCCAATTCCTACCCATTCACCGCTTCGGCCGTGCTGGGACAGATGATTCGAGTGCCATGGAAAATTCTTCGAATTCTGCTTTTCTCCTCCCGACTGCTCCGGCTGCCTTGTGCACCGTCGTGTCGGGTTTCTTCGTTTCGGCCGATGGCGGCCAAAATGTGGCATCGCGCCCCGCGCGAATGCGAATGTGCTGTTGTCGCCCGTGTTGTTGCTAGCCTGACTTCGGCTTAACAACCTCCTTTATCTTCTTCGTGGGAATGCCGTTGCCCCTGGGGCCCGTTGGGGCCACGCAGGTTCATCGAATGCGCTAAGCGCGGCTACAGTCCGGCTTATCCTGCGCCGCACTGTAGCCTTGACCGATACAGACGCCCGAAGAAGTTTCTCTCCCCCAACTAGATATTCTTCTCGACTTCGCATGTCCACGCTCACCGCCCCCGTATCCATTCAGCATGAACTGGCCGCAACGGCCCAACACCTGGCCAGCGTGCTGCCCGCTACGGCCAGCCAAACCATTGATGCCGGCATTGCGGCCGTGCACGCCGCCGGGCTGGCCCAGCACAGCCTGCGGGCCGGCCAAACGGCTCCCGATTTCACCCTGCCCGATGCCGTGGGCCAGCCGGTTTCGCTGGCCGAACTGCTGGCGAATGGCCCGGTGGTGCTGGTGTTTTACCGCGGCAACTGGTGCCCCTACTGTAACGTGCAGCTGCGGGCCTACAACCAGGCATTGGCCGATTTTAAAGCTTTCAACGCCACGCTGGTAGCCGTTTCGCCCCAGACGCCGGACCTGACCAGCCTCACGGCTGAGGAAAAAGAGCTTCGCTTCCCGGTGCTGAGCGACCTCGGCAATACCGTGGCCAAGCAGTATGGGTTGGCCTACCAGGTGGGCGATGCGGTGTACCACACCCTGCACGGCGTGGGCATCGACCTGGCCACGTTCAACGGCGACGACAGTGGCGAACTGCCACTCACGGGCACTTTCGTGATTGCCCGGGACAGCACCATTGCCTGGACCGCCACCGACGCCAACTTCAAGCAGCGCCCCGACCCGGCGGTGCTGCTCGAAGCCCTGGCCCAATTGTAATCTGGTTGTCAGTTGGTAGTTGTCAGTTGTCAGAAATGCTGGCAATGAATGGCAACTCACTGACAACTACCAACCAAAACCAGGAGCTAAAAACTAACAACTGACAACCAGTAACTAACAACTAAATTTCAACATCATGTCCGTTCAGCCCCAACACTTCGAAACCCTCCAACTCCACGCCGGCCAGCAGCCCGACCCCACCACCGGAGCCCGTGCCGTGCCGCTATTCCAGACTACCAGCTACGTGTTCAAGAGCGCTGAGCACGGCGCCAACCTGTTTGCCCTGAAGGAGTTTGGCAACATCTACACCCGCCTGATGAACCCCACCACCGACGTGTTCGAGCAGCGCGTGGCGGCCCTCGAAGGCGGCGTGGCGGCGTTGGCCACCGGCTCGGGCCAGGCGGCCCAGTTCCTGGCCCTGAACAACATTCTGCAGGCCGGCGACAACTTCGTGAGCACAGCCTACCTGTACGGTGGCACCTATAACCAGTTTAAGGTGGCCTTCAAGCGCCTGGGCATTGAGGCGCGCTTTGCGGATGGTGACAACCCGGCCTCGTTTGAGGAGCACATCGATGAGAAGACCAAGGCCATTTACCTCGAAACCATTGGCAACCCGAGCTTCAGCATTCCTGATTTTGAGGCCATCGCGGCCATTGCCAAAAAGCACGACCTGCCGCTGATTGTGGACAACACGTTTGGCGCGGGCGGCTACCTGTTTCGGCCCCTGGAGCACGGCGCCAACATTGTAGTGGAATCGGCTACAAAGTGGATTGGCGGCCACGGCACCAGCGTGGGCGGCGTGATTGTGGACGGCGGCACCTACGACTTCGGCAACGGCAAATTCCCGCAGTTCACCGAGCCGAGCGAGGGCTACCACGGCCTGATTTTCAACGACGTATTTGGCAAGGGCGGGCCGTTTGGCAACATTGCCTTCATCATCCGGGCACGGGTAGAAGGCCTGCGCGACTTTGGCCCGTCCATCAGCCCGTTCAACTCCTGGCAGCTGCTCATCGGCCTCGAAACCCTGAGCCTGCGCGTGGACCGCACCGTGGAAAACGCCCTGAAAGTAGCCAACTGGCTGGAGCAGCACCCGCAGGTGGAAAGCGTGAACTACCCCGGCCTGGCTAGCAGCCCCTACCACGCCATCGCCAGCAAGTACCTGAAGCGCGGCTACGGCGGCGTGCTCTCGTTCCGCATCAAAGGCACCAAGGAAAATGCCTCGCAGTTCATCGACAGCCTGAAGCTCATCAGCCACCTGGCCAATGTGGGCGATGCCAAAACGCTCATCATCCAGCCCTCGGCTACCACGCATCAGCAGCTGAGCGAAGAGGAGCAACTCGCTGCGGGCGTGACGCCGACTTCGCTGCGCTTGTCGGTGGGCATCGAGCACTTCGACGACATCAAGGCTGATTTGCAGGCGGCGTTCGACGCCATCGGCAACACCGCCAGCCAACCCACGGAGGGCGAAGAAGTCGGCGAGCCCGAACTCGAGCACGCTCAGCCACTGGAAGTGTAAAGTTTACCAGCTGTTAGTTGGTCGTTTTCAGATATTAGTCTCAGCGAACCAGTCGCTTCTGACAACTGACAACGAGCAACCGACAGCTACAAGCAGGGCCAGTGCGCCGGCCGGGTACCGCTTCCGTGATGGGTAGCGAAATGGGGGTGAGAATCCAGACACCCGGCCGGTTCACTGGCGCTGAAAGCGTGTTATTTGAGCAGCAAGACATTGGTAGCAAGTAGTAAGAGTGGAAGCTCAAATGCTACTGTCTTACTACTTGCTACTCAATTCTTACTACTATCCTGATAATGACTAGCCAAATATTTGAATTACCTGACCTGAAGCTGGAAAGCGGCGAAACCCTGCACGGGGCGCACGTGGCCTACCAGACCTGGGGCCAGCTCAACGAAGACCGCGACAACGTGGTGTGGGTATGCCATGCCCTGACGGCCAATGCCGATGTGCTGGCCTGGTGGCCGGGCCTGGTAGGGCCGGGTTGCTACTACGACCCAGCTGATTGGTTTATCGTGTGCGCCAACGTGCTGGGCTCGTGCTATGGCACCACCGGGCCGCTCGATGCCGACCCGGCTACCGGGCAGGGGCGCTTCCAGCACTTTCCGCTGCTGACGATTCGGGACCTAGTGGCGGCGCACGAAGCCCTGCGCGAAGAACTCGGCCTGACGGACATCAACACGCTCATTGGCGGCTCGCTGGGCGGGCAGCAGGCGCTGGAATGGGCGGTGGTGCGGCCCGATTTGTTCGACCACTTGGTGGTGGTTGCTACCAACGCCCGGCATTCGGCCTGGGGCATTGCCTTCAACGAAGCCCAGCGGCTGGCCATTGAGGCCGACCCGACCTACTCCGCCGGCCAGCCCGGCGGGGGCGACGACGGCTTGCGGGCCGCCCGCGCCATAGCGCTGCTTAGCTACCGCAGCTACTCGGCCTACGCCGAAACCCAGACCGACCCGACCGACGACGAGCTGCTGCGTGAGCACCGCGCCAGCACCTACCAGCGCTACCAGGGCGATAAACTCGTGTCGCGCTTCGACGCCTACAGCTACGTTTCGCTGAGCCGGAGCATGGACACCCACAATCTCGGCCGCAACCGCGGCGGGGTACCGGCGGCACTGGCCCGCATCGGGGCGCGCACGCTGGTGCTAGGCATCAGCTCCGACGTGTTGTTCCCGCTTTCGGAGCAGCGCGAGCTGGCAGCCCACATCCCGGGAGCTATGTATGCCGAACTGGACTCCCGCTACGGCCACGACGGCTTTTTGCTGGAAACGGCGGCCATTACGCACTTTCTGGAGCTGTTCTACGCGCCCACCTTCGTGCACTAATCATTCTCTTTTTGCTGCATTGTTTCCGGCTCGCTCCTGAGCCGGGTTGGTACCTCTTTGCCTAATCCTATGAAATCGCAAACCACTTTTCGCCCGTCGTCCACGCTTGCTTTTGCCTGGCAGGGAGTCCTTTTACTGGTCTTGCTGCTGATGGCTGGCTGCAGCGGTTCGGGCAGCGAAAAGGCCGCCAGCGCAGCTCCGGAAGTAGTGCGGCTCGACTACGCCTATTACAACCCCCTCAGCCTGGTGCTCAAGCAGCAGGGCTGGCTGGAAAAGGACCTGGCCCAGCAGAACATCAAGGTGGAATGGGTGCTGAGCCAGGGCAGCAACAAGGCGCTGGAGTTTCTCAACGGCAACAGCATCGACTTCGGCTCGACGGCCGGGGCGGCGGCGCTCATCGGCCGGGCCAACGGCAATCCGTTGAAGGCCATTTACATCTTCTCGAAGCCGGAATGGACGGCACTGGTAACGGGCAAAAATTCGACCATCAAAACCGTGGCCGACCTGAAGGGCAAGCGCGTGGTCGCCACCCGTGGCACCGACCCCTACATCTTCCTGCTCCGCGCCCTCGACCAGGCCGGGCTCAGCGAAAAGGACATCGAGCTGATTCCGCTGCAGCACCCCGACGGCCGCGCCGCCCTCGAAAAAGGCGACGTGGATGCCTGGGCCGGCCTCGACCCGCACATGGCCAAGGCCGAGCTGGAGTCGGGTGCGCGGCTGTTCTACCGCAACCCCGACTTCAATAGCTACGGCGTGCTGAACGTGCGGGCCGAATTTGCTCAGCAGCACCCCGCGCTGGTCGACCGCGTGCTGGCCGCCTACGAGCAGGCGCGGCAGTGGGCCGTGCTGCACCCCGCCGAGCTGAAGCAAACCCTCGCCACCGAAGCCAAGCTGAGCGAAGCCGTGGCCGCCCGGCAGCTGGAGCGCACCGATTTTACCAACATCACCTTCGGCGCACCCCAGGTAGCGACCATCACGGCAGCCGGCGACGTGCTGAAGAAAAGCGGCGTGATTGAGCCCGGCACCGACGTGGCCAAAACCGTCAAGGACCTCATCGATACCAGCTTCGCCAGCAAGCTGCCCACTGCCACGGGTGCCACGGCACTGAAATAAAGGGGCTACCCAGCATGGGTGCCCATCCTCTCTTCGATGGCTGAAACTACCTCCCTGGCTGCGCCCTTGGCGCAGTCCGAACCACTAGCTGCCCGCCCGGCCCCGGCGCCCATTCCGGCGTTGCGGTCGGGCGGACGGGCGCGCCGTTGGGGCGGGCTCACGGGGGCGGGGCTGCCCGTGGCGCTGCTGCTGCTGTGGGAAGTGCTGGCCCGGGCCGGCGTGCTGAAGGCCAACCTGCTGCCCGCACCCTCGAAGGTGCTGGCCACCATTGGCGAGCTGGCGCGCACCGGCGAGTTGTGGGGGCACTTGGGCATCACGCTGGCGCGGGTGGGCGCGGGGTTTGTGCTGGGCGCAGCGCTGGCGACGGTGCTGGGAGCTGCCACAGGCTACTCACGGCGGCTGTTTCAGCTGCTCGACCCGCTGCTGCAGGGCGTGCGCAACATCCCGTCGCTGGCCTGGGTGCCGCTTTTCATTCTTTGGATGGGCATTTATGAAACCTCGAAGGTGGTGCTGATTGCCGTGGGCGTGTTCTTCCCAGTGTATCTGAATTTGATGAACGGGGTGCAGGGCGTCGACCGCAAGCTGGTGGAAGTGGGGCGCGTGTACCGGCTTTCGGGCGGGGCGCTGGTGCGGCGGGTGTTTCTGCCGGCCACGCTGCCGGCCTACTTCGTGGGGCTGCGCAGCGGGCTGGGGCTGGGCTGGATGTTTGTGGTGGCGGCCGAAATCATGGGGGCCAGCAAGGGCCTCGGCTTCCTGCTGGTGGATGGGCAGATGACCGGTCGGCCCCAGACCATCCTGGCCAGCATCCTGCTGTTTGCGGTGCTGGGCCAGCTCACCGATGCGGCCTTGGCAGCCCTGGGCCGGCGCTTGCTGCGCTGGCAGGACACCCACGGTCAAGTAAACAATGGATAAAACCCGTCATGCAGAGCGCAGCGAAGCATCTCGCATGCGCAACGCAATCAACAGAATTAGTGGTGGCATGCGAGATGCTGCGCTGCGCTCTGCATGACTCTCTAAGTAGGAAATTCTCCTAGCTCCAACTAACTATGCTCCGCATCGACCACCTCAACAAGCAGTTCGACACCGGCATCGTGGCCCTGGCCGACGTGAGCCTGCGCGTGCAGCCCACGGAAATAGTCGCTTTGGTGGGCGCCAGCGGCTGCGGCAAAAGCACCCTGCTACGCCTTGTCGCGGGCCTGGATGCGCCCACCGGCGGCTATATCTTCATCAACGATGAACCGCTGGCGGGGCCGAACGCGGCGGTGGGCGTGGTATTTCAGGAGCCGCGGCTGATGCCTTGGCTTTCGGTGCGCGACAACGTGCGGTTTGGTCTGGCCGCCCGGCCCCGGCCCGAGCAGGAGGCGCGGACCGATGCCGTGCTGGCGCGGGTGGGCCTCAGCCAGTTTGCCGACGCGCTGCCGCGGCAGCTGTCGGGCGGCATGGCGCAGCGGGTGGCCATTGCGCGGGCGCTGGTGGCACAGCCGCAGCTGCTGCTGCTCGACGAGCCGTTCAGCGCCCTCGACCCCTTCACCAAAATGGACTTGCAGGAACACCTGCTGCGCATTTGGGCCGACGACAAGCCCACGCTGCTGCTCGTGACCCACGACCTGGAAGAAGCCCTGGTGCTCGCCGACCGCATTGTGGTGCTGCGCGGGCACCCGGGCCGCATCCACGAAACCGTGCGGGTGGACCTGCCCCGCCCCCGCCAACGCACCGATTCTGATTTTCAGGCTTATAAACAACGACTGCTGGAAGCCCTGGACGTGCGGGCTGGCGTGGCGGCTCCCTACCGGAGTGGGGGCTCCCTAAATAAAGCACGTCATGCAGAGCGCAGCGAAGCATCTCGCGTGCAATAATGACTCAATCGATTGAATTAGCAGTGGCGAGCGAGATGCTTCGCTGCGCTCTGCATGACGTTCTAACACAATAACACTGAATACAAACAACTAGCAAATGGCATCTGATAAACAACCCCTGCGCATTGGCCTGATTGGCTTTGGCTGCGTGGGGCAGGGCTTTTACGACATCCTGCAACAGCATCCCGGCCTGGGCCTGACCGTGGCGAGCATTGCCGTGAAGAACCCCGACAAGCCCCGGCCTCTGTCCGCTGACCGTTTCACTTACCACGCCGACGAGTTGCTGAACGACCCCACGCTGGACGTGCTGGTGGAAGTAATCGACGACGCGGCCGAAGCTTTTCGGCTGGTGAGCGCGGCCCTCCGCCAGGGCCGGCGGGTGGTAACGGCCAACAAGGCCATGCTGGCCCGCCACTTGCCCGAGCTGTTGCAGCTGGAGCAGCAACACGGCGGCGTGCTGCTGTACGAGGCAGCGGTGTGCGGCAGCATCCCAATCATTCGGACGCTTGATGCCTACTTCAGCCACGAGCCGCTGCGGTCGGTGCGGGGCATCTTCAACGGCTCGTCCAACTACGTGCTCACGCGCATGAGCGAGGAGGGCTCGGATTACGCCACGGCGCTGGCCGAGGCCCAGGCGTTGGGCTTCGCCGAAACTGACCCCTCGCTCGACATGGGCGCATTTGACCCGCGCTCGAAGGCAGTAATTCTGGCGGCCCATGCCTATGGCGTGTTGCTGAACCCCGACGACGTGCTGAACCTGGGCATCGAAGCCGTAGGTGCGGCGGACATTGCCTATGCTGCCGCGCGGGGCCAGAAGGTGAAGGTGGTGGCCAGCCTGCAGCGCCTGCCCAACGGCCGCGTGGCCGCGCTGGTAACCCCGCAGCTGCTGGGGCCGGAGTCGCCGCTGTTCACCGTCGAGCACGAGTTCAACGGCGTGGTGGTGGAAGGGGAGTACGCGGGGCCGCAGTTCCTGCGGGGGCGCGGCGCGGGCGGCCACCCCACCGGCTCGGCGGTGCTGGCCGATGTGCTGGCCTTGCGGCGCGGCCTGCGCTACGGCTACACCAAGCAGGCCGCCGCGCCCGCGGTGCAGCCGGCCGAGAATCTGAGCCTGGACGTGTACCTGCGCCACGCCGACGCAGGCGTGCTGCGCGAGGTGCTGACCTGGCTGGAGATGCCCGCCACGGCCCTGCACACCGACGTGCACGGCGTACACGCCAGCGGCGTGGTGCCGCTGCTGCGGCTGCTGCAGTGGCGCGACGAGCTGCGGGCCAACGGCGTGTTCGTGGCCCGGCGCGGGGAGGTGCAGGCCGGCGTGGCCGCGGTGGCGGAGCCGCTACAGGCGGAGGCGCTGGCGTAGAAGCCAAAGAACAGTGCCAGTAACCGGCTTGCGCCCGGCTGCCTCCCGGTGGCCGGGCGCTTGTGGTTAGAGGCTGTGAGAAGTGCCTGCCCAAAGGCCAAGGGCCCGTTATCATCAGCCAAAGTAAGGATAACTGGATGCGGCGCCACGGCAGGAATGGGGCCATTGGCTATTGCGGCCCTGGCCATTGGGCGGCCCACAGGCGCCGTTGGTAAGCTGAAGCATGCCAGTGGCCGGGGTTTTGGGAATAAGGAACCCATAAGCCTTCTGCGGGGGTATTCCCAGTTTTACCTTTGCGGCAATGCCTGACTTAATTATTTAAATATAACTGCGGTAGGCCTTCTTGCACAGTAGGCAAACCGGAGTTATGCAACCCACTGTTTCTTTTTGGTGCTTATGAAAAACCTTTACACTGCCTGCGGGTGGGCAGCCCGCGTGGGTAGGTCCGTGTCCGTGTCCTTTTGGTGCCAACTGCTGGTGCTGCTGCTGGCCACCGGCGCGGCCAGGGCTACCAACCCGGTGCTGCTCATACAAGGCACGGGCAATGGCGGCGGCGACGTGACGGCTTTTATTGACGAGGTGCAGATTGTGCAGGTATCGAACAGCGCGATTATCGGCAGCGCCGTTGCCAACGCTGGCTTCGAAGCACCCAACGTGGGGGCCGGCACCTTTCAATACAACCCGACGGGTGGAAGCTGGGCGTTCAACGGCTTATCCGGCATCAGTCAGACCGGTAGCGGCTTCAGCCCCCCCACGCCCCCCGGCGGGGCGCAGGTGGCCCTGGTGCAAGGAACGGCCTCCATTCAGCAGACCCTGACGCTGGGTACCGGCACCTACGTGGTGAAGTTTCAGGCGACGCAGCGCACCAACTGCTGCGGGGCGCCCTACAACCAGCAGCTCAACGTCTACATCGACGGCGTGCTGGTGGGCAACATTACACCGCCCAGCACCGGCGCGTACGCCCAGTTCACGTCCAGCGCCTTCACCGTGGACCCGCCGGCCGTGACGGCCCTCTCACCCACCCGTAATGCCCGAACGGCGGCCCTGGCCACCGACGTGGCGGTGAACTTCTCGCAGAACATCGACAACGCCACGGCCGGCAACATCAGGGTGTACTCGGCCCAGGCTGAGGGCAAGAAGGTAGGTAGCTACAGCACCAGCGGCGGCACGGTCACCTTCAACCCTACTACCAACTTCAAGCCCGGCGAAACGGTGTTTACCACCATTCCGACGGCGGTAGCCAGCACGGGCGGGGCCACCACGACGAACAAGCAGGTGTACCAGTTCACAACGGCCGCGGGCGGCACGGGCCGGGGAAATTTCCCGTCGGGCCCCGCCGTACTGACCGTGGGCAACGACATCCGCAGCACGGCAGTGGGAGATTTTAACGGCGATGGAAGCCTGGACCTGCTGGTGGCCAACTACAACAGCAACACGGTGAGCGTGCGCTTCAACGACGGCACTGGCACCCTCTCCGGCGGCTCCGAGGTGAGCGTGGGCACCAACCCGCAGAGCATTGCGGTGGGCGACGTGAACGCCGACGGGGACCTCGACTTCGTGACGGCTAACTTCAACGGCACGATAAGCGTGCGCTCCAACAACGGCAGCGGCAGCTTTTCACAACCTTTCATTGCTAATCCCTCCGTGAGCAGCTACGCCAATGGCGCCGCGCTGGGCGATGTGGACGCCGACGGCGACCTCGACCTGGTGCTCATTACCAGCACGGGGGTGTCCGTGCTCCGCAACAGCGGCACCGGCTCTTTCAGCAGCTACAGCACCGTGTCCGTCGGCCTCGGCCCATACACCGTGGCGCTGGGCGATGTAGATGCCGATGGCGACCTGGATGTGCTCGTGGCGAACTACAACAGCAACGGGGCCGGCACGGTGAGCGTGCGCTTCAACGACGGCACCGGCACCCTCTCCGGCGGCTCCGAGGTGAGCGTGGCCAATCGCCCGCTCAACCTGGTGCTGGGCGACGTGGACAGCGACGGCGACCTCGACTTCCTCACGGCCAACGACACTTTTTCTAAAGTATGCGTGCGGCTTAACAACGGCAGCGGCACCTTCTCGGGCGGCTCCGACGTGCCCGTCGGTTATGCTAACCGGGGGCTGGCAATAGGCGACCTGGACGCCGACGGTGACCTGGACTTTGCCACCACCAACTATGGCAACGCGACGGTGAGCGTAAGCTTCAACGACGGCTTGGGCAACTACGGGAGTACCGTTACCCTCTCCACGAGCTCCTCCCAGAGCATGGCGCTGGGCGACATGGACGCCGACGGCGACCTCGACATCGTGACGGGCAACTTTAATTCCGTGACCGTACGCCTAAACCAGGTGCCTGCTCCCACCATCACGAGCATCAGCCCCAACCCCGGCGGCCTGGGCCAGAGCATCACCCTCACGGGCACCAGCCTGGGCAGCCCCACGGCGCTCACCATCAACGGGGCCAATGCCCTGGCCAACATCATCAGCAACACCGGCACCAGCCTGGTGGTGCGCGTGCCCACTACCGCTACGGCCAGCGGCAACGTGAGCATCACCACGGTCGGCGGCACGGGCTCCCTGGCTTTTGCCATCATGGCCCCGCCCGGCAACGCCCTGGCGTTTGACGGCGTGGACGATGAGGTACGCACGACGGCGACGGCCCCGGCCTTTGGCACGGGCAGCTTCACCATCGAAACGTGGGTGCGCACCGCCACGGCCAGCACCGGCACCTTCGTGGCCGTGGGCAGCGTGGGCGGCAACGACTATTGGCTGGGCATGACTAACCAGCGGGCGGCCGTTTCTATCTCGGGGGGCACCGCGGTGACGGGTACCACCCTCATCAACGACGGGCGCTGGCACCACCTGGCCGGCGTGCGCAATGGCACGCAGCTCACCATTTATGTGGACGGCGTGGCCCAGAACACCCTGACCAACGCCAATTCGGCCAGCCCGGCGGCCCCGCTGGGCATGGGCTCGTTCGGCAATGGCAGCTTCTTCTGGCCCGGCAGCCTCGACGAGGTGCGCCTCTGGAACGTGGCCCAGGTACCGACGCTGACCTCGCGCACCACACCGGCCGTGGGTACCGAGTCCGGCCTGGTGCTGGCTTATAACTTCGATCAGGGCACGCCGGCCACGGCCAGCACGGGCAACAATGCCGGCCTGACCATCCTTTACGACCTGGTGAGCGCCGCCCCCGCTACCCTCACCGGCTTCGCCCTGGCCAGCGGCAACACCACCAGCAATTACGTGGAGAGCTACGCCCTGGTGGTGCCCACCGCCACGGCGCCCACCGCCGTGAGCAACAACGCCTTCACGGCCAACTGGACGGCCCCGGCCGTGGGCACCGTCACCAACTACCTCGTGGACGTGTCCACGTCGAGCACCTTTGCCTCGGCCATCAGCAGCTCGCCCTTCACGGTGGCGGCGGGTACCACCACGCTGCTGGTGAGTGGCCAGCCCGGCGGCACCTACTACTACCGCGTGCGGGCCGATAAAACCAGCGTAACCGGCCAGGGCACTACCTCCAACGCCATTACGGTGGCGGTACCCAGCGCTACGCTGAGCTGCTCGGCGGCGGCCAACAACGCGCTGAGCTTCGATGGCGGCAGCGACTACGTGCACACCACCGGCACGCTGCCGGCCACCGGCGAGTTTACCCTCGAAACCTGGGTGAACCCCACCGCGCTACCCGCCGGCTTCTCGGGCCTGCTGCTGAGCGACAACTTCACCGGCGGGTCCATGCACTGGCAGTTCAATGGCAACCGGGTGGAATTCTCCGTGGGTGGCAACAGCCCCACCGACCAGTATTCCACCTTCACGGTGCCCACCGGCAGCTGGTCGCACCTGGCCGTGGTGTACTCGGCCAGCGCCAAAACCGTCAAATTGTACCTCAACGGCGCGCTGCAAAACACGTTCGCCTACACCACGGCCGCGTCCGTAGCCGCCCAACCCTACAGCGTAGGCGGCTGGCTGAGCGGCAGCCCCCAGCGCTTCCTTAACGGCAGCCTGAACGAGCTGCGCGTGTGGAGCGTGGCCCGCACCGACGCGCAGGTGCTGGCCAGCTACAACCAGGCCCTGCCCGCCCAAACCGGGCTGGCCATCCTGTACTCCTTCGACCAAGGCGTGGCCGGCGGCACCAACACCAGCGTCACCACGCTCAACGATGACTCCGGCACCGGCCATACGGGCACGCTCAACACGTTTGCCCTGACGGGCGCCACCTCAAACTGGGTAGCCGGCAATGCGCTGGCCTACACGCTCGGGCTTACCAGCTTGAGCCCCAGCAGTGCGGCACCGGGCGTAACGGTTACGCTCATCGGCTCGGGATTCACCGGGGCTACAGCCGTGCGCTTCAATGGCATAGCGGCCACCTTCACGATAGTGAATGGCTCAACCATCACCGCCGTGGTGCCGGCCAGTGCCACCACCGGGCCCATCACCGTAACGGGCCCCTGCGGCACGGTTACCAGCAATAGCAGCTTCACCGTGTGCGCCCTGCCGGTGGCCACGGCGCAGAACGCCCCCGCGACGCTGGACGTGAACGGCAACGCCACCGTGGCCGCCACCGCCGTGAACAACGGCAGCACCGCCAACTGTGGCCCGGCCGCAGCCGGTGCGTTGAGTGTGTCGCCGAGCAGCTTCAGCTGCGTGGATGCCGTGCCGGCTACGGTGGCCAGCGCCCTAAGCTTTAACAGCGGTAGCAGCCAGTATGTGAGCATTCCGGCTACGGCCGCGGTGCCGGTGGGCAACAGCGCCTACACCATCGAAGCGTGGATTAAGCCGAATCAGATGGGCGACTACGGCATCATCGGCTGGGGCAACTACGGCGCCAACGACCAGGTGAATGCCCTGCGCCTCTACCCCGGTGGCATTCATAACTACTGGTGGGCCCACGACCTAAGCGGCGCCACCGGCAATCTGGCCGGAGCCTGGCACCACGTGGCCGCCACGTTCGACGGCACCACCCGCCGCATCTACCTCGACGGCGTGCAGCTCAACGCTGATACGCCCGGCAGCTCCCACGCCGTGCCCAACGCCAACAACCTGCGCATTGGCAGCACCAACTACGGCGAGTACTTCCCCGGCAGCATCGACGAGGTGCGCGTGTGGAACGTGGCCCGCACGACCGCCCAGCTCAACACCACTAAAGGCATTGGCCTGCCCGGCGGCACCGCCGGCCTGGTGGCGTACTACCGCCTCAACGAAGGCAGCGGCCTGACCACGGCCGATGCCACCGGCAACGCCGGCAGCCTGGGCACCCTCACCAACGGCCCCACCTGGACCACCGACGCGGCCCCCGTCACCAACGGCGTACCCGTGACCCTGACCGTGACCGATGCCGGCGGCAACACCGCCACGGCGCCGGCCATTGTGACGGTGAGCGTGCCCGCCACGCCCACCACCACCTGGAACGGCAGCCTGAGCGTCAGCCCCCTGGCCTGCCAGAATTGGAGCTTCGGCCAGGTGCCCGACGCGGCCACCAACGCCGTGATTCCGGCCGGCCAGCCCCGCTACCCCACCCTGGCCACTGGCACGCTGGCCACCAAGGACCTGACCATTAACCCCAGCGGCAGCCTCACGCTGAACGCGGGCGCCACGCTGCAAGTGAACGGCAACTTCGCCAACAGCGGCACGGCCACGCTCAGCGGCACCGTTGCCTTCGTGGGCAGCGCCGCCACCCAGACGCTGAACAACAGCGGGGGCTTCAGCACCGTGACAGTGAACAAAGCCAGCGGCACGGTCCAGCTGGCCCAGAACCTGACCATCAACTCGGCCCTGACCCTGAGCAGCGGCACGCTCACCACCACCGGCAGCTTCCAGGTGAACCTGGGCGGCTCGGCCACCATCAGCGAGTCCGACGCCAGCTACGTGCTGGGCAAAGTGGTGGTGAACCGCACGCTGGCCGCTGGCGCGGCTGAGTCTTTCGCCGGCCTGGGCCTGACGCTGACGCCCGCCGCCGGCCCCACGGCCCCCGGCGCTACGCTGGTTACGCGTACCACCGGCACGGCCATTGCCGGGGCCGGCACCAGCCAGAGCATCCTGCGCAGCTTCGACGTTGTGCCCACGGTGAACACGGGGCTGAACGTGACGATGAACTTCGCCTACTTCGACCACGAACTCAACGGCATCCCGGTGGCCAACCTGGCGATGTTCAAGTCGGTGAGCGGCGGCACGCCTTGGATTCCGCAGCGCGGCACCACGGCCGCCGGCAATACGGTGACCAAAACCGGCATCGCCGACTTCTCGGTCTGGACCCTGGGCAATTCGACCAACCCGCTGCCTGTGGAGCTGGCGGCGTTCACGGCCACGGCCGAGAACAACACGGCCGTGCGCCTGGCCTGGGCCACCGCCTCGGAAAAGAACAGCGCCTGGTTTGAAGTCGAGCGCAGCCTCGACGGCCTGTCTTTTGAACGCCTCGGTGCCGTGGCCGCCGCCGGCAGCAGCAGCAGTGCCCGCAGCTACGAGCTGCTGGATGCCAAGCTGCCCACCGGCGCAGCCCTGCTCTACTATCGCCTTAAGCAGGTGGACGCGAACGGCACGTTCGCCTACTCGCCCGTGCGCAGCGTGGCGCTGACGGGCGCGGCGGCGGGCCTGGCCCTGTACCCCAACCCGGCTCACAACGGCCCGACTACGCTCACCGGCGCGCTCCCTGGCACCGTCGTGACGGTGTTCGACGCGCTGGGCCGACTCGTGACTTCGGCTACGGCCGACGCTTCGGGCACCGCCGCGTTGGTGCTGCCGGCCGGGCTGCCCACCGGCGTGTATCTGGTGCGCGCTGGCAGCAAAGCTCTGCGCCTCACGGTGGAGTAGGGATTGCCTCCGCACTCAGTTGCCCAATAAAAAAAGCCCCCGGTCGCTGACTGGGGGCTTTTTTTGTGCCGGGGCGGAAGTGGGGCGGCGCTAGGCCGGCAGGGCGTCGTGGCGGGTTTGTACCTGGGTCAGGCAGTCCTGGTAGCCCACTAGCTGGCGCTGGGCCGCGTCGAGCTCGCGGCTGCGGCGGAAGGCCCCGCGCCCGCCCTGGCCGCCGAGTTGGTCGTCCTGGAGCTTTTCGCGCTCGCGCTTGAGGCCGCGCAGGCGGATTTCCTCTTTGGTGCGGGCCTCGCCGGCGGCCATGCCGGCCACCCGGGTTTCGAGGGGCGTAATCTGGTCGGTGAGGGAAGTGATGGTGGCCGAGTCGGACTCGGCCTCGTTGGTTTGCAGCGTGGCCGAGCGGGCAGCGGCCGTGATGCGGAACTGCACGCGGTCGATGTCCTCCTGGGTGTCGGCCTTCACGGCGTCGCAGTCGGCGCGGGTGAGCAATAGAGCTACGGGGTAGTTCATGGGGGTAGGGGGTGAAAAATGTGGAAGGAAAACAGGACGGCCCGGCTCCGCCTGCTCACCCCCAACGCCTAAGCTTTTTTAACTGATATATCAGCAGCAATAAATATTCTTATACAAGACGAGGTAGGGGCGGGGTCGTACCCGGTAGGGCTTGCCCCTGCCCGTCGTTGAACGGTAGGTCGGTGCAGACGAACGGGCGGGGGCAAGCCCTACCGGGTACGACCCCGCCCCTACAACCCGGCCAGCAGCCACGCGGCCTCGTGCAGGTAGCCCCGGCGGCGGGCCTCCAGCAGCCGGGCGGCCACCGGGCCGCCAGGGGCTTCGGGGGCCAAGGCATCGGCCGCTTCTTCGAGCAGGCGGGCCAGCCAGCGGCGGCGCAGGGCCAGAGCCGGGGCTTCGTCCGCAGCGGGGGCGGGCAGGGCGGCGAGCAGCAGTGGGCCGGCGGCCAGGCGGCGGGCAGCCGTGCGGTGCGCCGCTTGCAGGGCCGCCAGCTGCTGGCCCAGGCGCTGGGCCTGGTAGTGGCATTCGGCCACGCGGGCCAGCACCGGGGCCGGGCCAGTGGCGGCGGGCGCGGCCGTGGAGGCTGGGGTGGGCAACGCGTCCGACTCGGCCTCGGCTAAGGCCTGCACCCAGGGCCGCAGCCAGGGGCGGGCGTGGGCCGGCAGCGGCTCGCGGCCGGTTTCGACGCTGGCTACCTGGGCCCGGCCCAGACCCAGCCAGGGGGCCAGCGCGGGCTGGCTGAAGCCGTAACAGGCGCGCACGGCGCGCAGTTGGGCCGCATAGCTCATGGCAGAAGGGGCAGGGGAGGGCACACAGGTTTCAGGCAAACGAGAAAAACTGTGTGATGAAACGCGGACACACGGGTTTTAGTGCGCAGCCAGAACCCGTGTGCCCGCCGGCAGTGGCCGCGTCGCCGGGGGCCAAAGCGCCCCGGCGGCGCGGCGGCGGTCAGAAATTGAAGTCGCGCGGTTCGCCGGCCAGCTCGCGGCCCCGCAAAATGAACTTGGGCTGGTAGCTGTCTTCCTCGGTCCAGTCCAGCTCTGCAAAGGGCTTGTGGTCGCCGTATACCTGCGGGCCGGTGACGGGCAAGCCCAGGGCGCGGTTTTGTTCCTGCTCCTGCCAGACCTCGGCCAGCACGTCGGCCAGCTGGTGCCCCCACGCCCGCATCCCGGCCGCTATCACCGCCAGGCGCCAGTCGGCGTGGGCGGCGATGGGCCACGGCGCGGCCGAGCCTTCCAGGGCGCGCGCTATCCAGTGGGTGGCCTCAGACAGGTAGCCGTGGCGTCGGCGCGCGTCGGCGCGGTCGGCCTCGTACCAGCGCAGCAGGCGCGGGAGTTCGGCGGGGTCTTCAAACTGCCGAAAATACGGGCTGTGGTCCTCCTCGATGATAAATGGGTGCCACGGCAGGCTGGCGGCCATGTCGCCGCGGGCGCGCTGGGCGGCCAGCTTCTGGGCTTTGTCGGCTTCGGTGAGGCCGATGTAGTACGCCTCTTTGTCGCCGCGCACGTCGGGCAGGGCCAGCAAGGAGCCCGCGCCGGTGGCCGCGTCGTGGTAGCGGTACCACGCCGGCAAGGTCCGGTACATCCGGCGCTCGGCGGCGCGGTAGCCGTCGTCTTCGCCGTCGTCTTCATCGGCGGGGTCCGGGTCTTGCTGGCCGCTTTCGGCCGTTTGCCCGAAGGTATTGTAGTCCTGCCACGGCCAATTTCGGCTGGGCTCGTAGGCATCGGAGCGCAGGTAGGCCTCGTAGAGCGCCACCTCATCGGCCGTAATGGGCGGCAGCCACGGGCAGTGCTCGATGTACTTCTCCCACTGCCGGAATTCCTCGGTGTGGCGCACGCCGGGCAACGTGATGTGCTCGGCCCGCCAGCGGCACTGCAGGTCGAAGAGCTTCTTCTGCTGAATTCCCCACAGGTCGTGGGCCGCCGCCTCCCGAATTTCCACGAAGCGCGCCCCCGAATGCTTCAGCAGCAGGGGCCCTTTGATGTAGGCGGCGGCTTTGTTGTTGGCATACAGGCTGGCTACGTGCGGCCGGCTCTGGTCGAAGTACGGGGCCATGGCCTCCGCGAACGCCGGCAGCGCCAGCAGCTCGGCCTCAAACAGGCGCTTCAGCCCATTCAGGTCGCGCTTCGTTTGCGCTTCTTTGATGTAGGCGGCCCGCGCCTCGGGCGTATTGGGCAGCGTGGGGTCAGCAGATGGGGGCGGTAGGTCTTCCATGAGCGGGGGAAAGGGCGCACCTCAGTAGCAAGGCGCGCCTAAATGTAGGGGCTGGTCCACAGAACGTGCAGCGGGCGCCGGGGCGGTGGACCGGTACGCAACAGGGCGGGCCAATTGGCCCGCCCTGTATCGCATGAGAAGTGGGCGTGCTTAGCGCCTTACCGAAACTCAACCCGCACCGGCGGCTGTCCGGCTACAGCGAGCAGGTAGAGGCCGGCGGGCAGGCTGCCGCGCGGCACCAGCAGTTCGCGGGTGGTGGGGCGGAAGCTGCGCACGAGGCGGCCGGTGGCATCGAGCAGGCGCACCTGGGTGGGCAGGGCCCAGGCTTCGGGCAGCTGCAGGCGCAGCTGGTCGTCGGCGGGGTTGGGGTAAGCGGTGGCCAGGGCCGCTGGCTGGGCACTGCCCGGCTTGGCGGCTAGCACCGTGCCGGCCTGCCCCAGGCTGGGCCGCAGAAAATCGCGGATGGCGCGGAAGGTGGTGTCGGCGTAGGCGGCGTTGTTTTCGAAGGGAATGTGGCCGGCCCGCGACAGGCGCACCAGCGTGTTGCGGACCCCCACGGCGGTCGCGCGCGGGTGCAGGCGGCCGCTGCCGTACACGTACTTGGGCGGCAGCAGCGAACCGATGCGACCCTGGAAGTAGGGCACAGTGGCGTCGGCTGTGCCGTGCACGCTCAGCAGCGGGGCGTTGCCGGCCTCGATGATGCCGGGCTGCTCGGTGGCTCCGCTCAGGTTGAGCACGGCCAGCACGGCGCTGCTGTAGCCAGGGTTGCCGCTGTTGCCCTCAATGCCGCCCAGCCCGGCCAGGTCCGCGTAGGCAGGCACTTCGCTGGCTTTGTCGAGGTAGCCGATTTCCAGCGCCATAAAAGCCCCCGCCGACGAGCCGCCCGCCGCGATGTAGCTCGGGTTCACTTTGTAGGCATTGGTGGTCGCCGCATCTTTCCGGAAGAAGCGCACGGCCGCCCGCAGGTCCTGCATGCCCCGGATGGCGGCTTTGGCTACGCCCACGGTATCGGCGGCGGGCGGCGGAAATCCTGTAATGGGGAAACCCAAGCGGTACTCGATGCTGGCCGTGACGTAGCCCAGCCGCGCCATGCGCGTGCAGATGTTCACCATGTACGCATCGGTGCGCGAGCCCGCCAGAAAGCCCCCCTGGTGCGCGAAGATGATGACCGGCCGCCGTGCCAGCGCATCGCCGGTGGGCTGGTAAATGTCCATCAGCAGCGTTTGGGTGGTGCCCTGGTAGGTGACGGCCGTGCCGTATATCACGTCCGGCGTCACGGTCACGTTGGCGAAAATCGGCCGGTAGTAGCGGCCGCCGGTGGTGTCAATCTGGGCCTGCACGGCGGTGCTCACACCAAACAGCAGCAACAAGAAGAGAAGGGTTTTATTCATGAGGATTGTTTTTTAGGGTTAGAAAAGCCCGCCCGTTATGCCAAACAGGTCAAGCGATGTAGGGGCGGGGCTTGCCCCCGCCCGCCGTTAAACAGCAGGCGCTGGTATAGTTCAACGGCGGGCGGGGGCAAGCCCTACCGGGTACGACCCCGCCCCTACATCGTTTAACGTCTTTAGTCCCAAGATAGACAAGTAACCAGCAACTGCTTACTGCACCACCACGCGGCGTACTACTGCGGTACCGCCCACCGCCAGGTGCAGCTGGTACACGCCCGGCGCTAAGCCGCGCACGTCAAAGTCAGCCGTCAGCGGCTGGCTCGCTGGAGCCGCGAGCTGGCGCTGGCTCACCACCTGGCCCAGCGTATTGGTGAGGCGGGCGGTTACCATCGTGGCGCCGGTAGCGGGCAACACCAGGCGGAAGCTTCCCACTGCCGGGTTCGGATAGAGCTGCACCTGCTCGGCCAGCTGGGCGCCGGTTGTAGCCGTAACCGTGCCGGGCCGCAGCTCCAGTGCAAAGCGGCCCGGGGCCGTAGCACTGGCCAGCGCGAAAGTGTAGCGCGTGCCCGGGGCCAGGGCCGTGCGGGTGCCGGCCAGGGCATCGGTCAGGGTAAGGGTGGTGCCGGGGGCAAAGTTCAGCAGGTCGGCGGCGGCTAAAGCGTAGCGGCCGGGCTGCGGCACCGCCACGGCCAACGGCACCACGGTCGTCGCAGTTGGTAGGGGCAAGCCGTTAATAGCCAGTTCCTGGCCGGAAGCAAGGCTGGCCAGGTTCAGGCCGCTGGGGTTCGCCAGCTTGCGGGCATCGTAGTGGGCATCGGGGCCGGCGGTGGCCCCGGCTTCGAGGTAGATAAAGGCCTCGTCGGTGGTTGCTGGCGTAGTCTCGGGAGCCAGCGTAAGGCGCAGGCGGGCCCGTGGGTCGGCGGCCGGGCGCTGCACCGTGGCGGCGTTGGCAGCGGCAAAGTCGGTGAGGCGCGCGGCGGTCGGGAACGTAAGCGTGACGGGCGCAGCCCCCGGCGAGCGCACAAAAAAGCCCTGCCCCAGCGGAATGGTGCTGCCCCCGCCCACGCCGTTCACGTAGCTGCGGTAGTTGCCGCCGTAGCGGCTGGTGCTTACAAAAATGTACATGGCGCCGTCGAGGCCAGTGGGCACCGGCACCGCATCCCAATTCAGGGCCGAGGCGAAGGGGTTGCCCAGCAGGTGCCAGCCACCCTCGGCCGATACGGCCCCGGGCAGGGTGGTGCTGAAGTCTGCATTGTTGCTCGTGAGCGTGCCGGTGAAATTCAGCGTCTGGTTGGCGGCCATGTTCACGGTATAGCCCCGGCCGGGCAGCAGTGGGTCGCCCAGGCTGGTGGGTGCCTCGTAGCCGCGGTCGAAGGGGGCGTAGGCGTTGGCCCGCGTCACGCGGCTTTGGTCGTAGAAGAAAATGTTGGGGAAGGGCGTAGTGGTGCCCGGCGTGGCCGAGTTGTTATACGTGGCAGCCTGGCTGATTTCGGGTTCGAAGCTGCCACCGGTGGCGGTGTTGTTCAGCCCGCCCACGGTGGCCCCGGTTACGGGCGCGGCCAAGTGGCGGTAGCCCGGGCCGGGGTTCACGCTCGGGTCGATATACCGCTGCACCACCAGCGGATTAGTCAGAGTAGCCGCGCCCGGCGTGGCCAGGGCCGTGCCAGTCGAGCTGGAAAGCAGCGTCAGGCCCAGTCTGTTATCCAAAGTGCCGCTGGTGGGCAGCAGGCGCTGGTTGATGCTTACCTCCCGGTCCAGCATAAGGGTACTGCCAGCCGGCACTGCTACCTCCAACTCACGCACAAAACGAGGTAGGCCCGAACCGGTAGACTGGCTGCCGGTGCCCACGTAGGCATAGGCCGCGCCCGTGCTGAAGCTGCGGCTGCCAGTGTTGCGAATAGCCCCCGTAGCCCCGCTGGCGCTGATGCCCGCCGGGTCGCAGATGCGCAGCGAAGCCCCGGCCTGTAAATCGAAATTGCCGGGGCCATCCACCACAAAGCAGCTGGTGCTCAGGCTGCCGGCCGGCTGGCCGCTCAGGCCCTTCACCACCAGCGTGCCGTACACGGTGATGTTGCCGGCCAGCGTGGCCGTGCCGCTATTAATGGTAATGTCCTGATAATTGCCGCCGGGCACGGTGGTGTTGGTATTAATAACCAGGCTCGGATAGGTGGCCGCCACCACGGGCACCAGCAGCGGCCGCAGAAAGTTACGGATGTCGCGGAAGGTGGTGTCGGCGTAGGCGGTGGGATTGCTACTGCCGCTGGTGGCATACTGCGGAATGTGAGGCGCCTGGCTGAAGCGCCGCAGCACATTGGGCACGCCCACGCTGCTGGCATAAGGGTTCAGCGTGCCGCTGCCAAACACGTACTTGGGTGGGCCGGCATTGGTGCGGCCTTTTAGGTAGGGCACCACGCGGTCGGCGGTGCCGTGGGCGCTGTAGAGCGGGGCATTGCCAGCCTCAATTATGCTGGGCGGGTTGGTGGCCCCGCTCAGGTTGAGCACGGCCAGCGGCAGGCTGGAATAGCCGGGGTTGCCGCTCATGCCCTCAATGCCACCCATTGCGGAAATATCCACGTCGCTGGGTACTTCGCTCACCTTATCGAGGTAGCCGACTTCCAACGCCATAAAGCCGCCCGCCGAAGCGCCGCCCACCACAATGCGGCTCGGGCTTGCCCGGTACACGTTACCCGTAGCCGCATCCTGCCGGAAAAACCGCACCGCAGCGCGCATATCCTGCATACCGCGCAAGGCGGCCTTACTCACGGCCGTGGTATCGAACGAGGCAAACCCCAGCCGATAGTCGATGCTGGCCGTGATGTAGCCCAGCTGCGCAAACCGGGTGCACACGTCTACCATATACTGCTCGTCTCGCTGGCCACTGAAAAAGCCGCCCTGATGCGCAAAAATGATAACCGGCCGCTCGGCCGCGGCGTCGCCGGTGGGCTGATAAACGTCCATCAGCAGGGTTTGGGTGGCGCCGAAGGCGGTAACAGCCGAGCCGTACGCCACCCCCGAAGTCACCGTCACAGCGGGGAAAATAGGCCGGTAAAACCGCCCGCCGGTGGTGTCGATGGGCGTTTGGGCCCGGGCCGACTGGCCAATGCTGAGCACCAGCAGCAACCCAAAAAGGAGTAGAGATTTCATAGGGACCAGGAAAAGAATGGGGAATCGAACAACGGTTTTAGCTTGACGCAGAACCAGCTGCCGGGGTTGGGTCCGCGGGCCCGACTGCCGTGCGGCCGTGCGTTATTTGCGACTGTTTTCCCGCCGCTTTGTCTTTAGCATATGTCCGTTCAGTTTCCCGCCCCCTTGCAGGCCGGCCAGCGCGTGGCGCTGGTGAGCCCGGCCCGTAAAATCTCGGCTGCCGAGCTGGCTCCCGCCATTGCCACCCTCAAAAGCTGGGGGCTCGAAGTCGTGCTGGGCGAAAGCATCGCCGGCGACCATCACCAGTTTGCCGGCGACGACGACCTGCGCCGCCGCGACTTCCAGCAGCAGCTCGACGACCCCGGCATTCGGGCCATTCTGTGCGCCCGTGGCGGCTACGGTACCGCCCGCATCGTCGATGGGCTCGACCTTACCCGCTTCGCGGCTCAGCCCAAATGGGTGGCCGGCTTCTCCGACGTCACCGTGCTCAACAGCCACCTGCTGGCCCAGGGCTACGCCAGCATCCACGGCGTGATGCCCGTGCTCTTCCACCAGACCGGCGGCGAGCTGGCCCTCGAAACCCTGCGGCGGGCCCTCTTCGGTGAGCCGTTCCAGCCCATCGACGTGGCGCCGCACCCGCTCAACTGGCCCGGCACGGCCACCGGCGAGCTAGTGGGTGGCAACCTCAGCCTGCTCCAGACCATCACGGGTACGCCCTCGCAGGCCAGCTTCGCGGGCCGCATCCTCTTCCTCGAAGACCTCGACGAATACCTCTACCACATCGACCGCATGCTGCTGCACCTGCACCGCAGCGGCCAGCTGGCGGGTCTGGCCGGGCTGGTGGTCGGACACTTCTCGGCTATGCGCGATAACACCATTCCCTTCGGCAGCGCCGCCTGGGAAATCATCGACCGGTTTGCCCGGCGGTATGATTTCCCCGTAGCCTACGGCTTCCCTACCGGCCATGAGGCCGACAACCTGGCTTTGGTAGTCGGCCAGTCGGTTACGCTAACCGTGAACGCCGATGGCGCACGGCTAGCTACTTAAGTAGTCGAGCAAAAGTAATTCGGCATCGGCCCGGTCCGACCGCCCCAGGCGGTCGGACCGGGCCGGACGATGACCTGATTACTTCTGCTCGATTACTTAGTAAGAAGAACGATGTAGAGACGCGACCCTTCGCGTCTCCGGTACCGCGCCATCCGGTGATTGGCTACTGACACCCGTTCAACGCCGAGACGCGAAGGGTCGCGTCTCTACACCATTTTTCTCGTGGCATAAAAAAAGCCCCTGGCAAGATGCCTGGTCCTTACCCAAAACGGCGGTCGTTGCTCCGGTCCGACCGCCCTAGGCGGTCCGACCGGTTGTTGGCGGAGCGAAACCGGGGGTTCTTCAACCGGTCGGACCGCCTAGGGCGGTCGGACCGGACCGGTCAAGTGCCGCCAGCAGGCAGGCAACGAGTGTTGGGTAAGGGCAAGGGCATCTTGCCGGGGGCTTTATCTGTGGCCAACAGAAACCTGCGCTAGTGCTTCAGCAGCGGCAGCACGGTGTTGATGCCTTCGCCTCGTACCTGCACAAAGTAGGCCCCGGCGGGCAAGCTCCGCAGGTCCAGCACCGGCTGCTCGGCTGGGTAGGTGGCCTGCTGCAAGCGGCGGCCGGTCGCATCAAACACCTGCACCGAATAGCGGCCGACGGGCAGGCTGCGCAGGTCGAGGGTGGCACGGTCGGCGGTCGGGTTGGGGTAGAGAGCCAGCGGGCCAGCGGCAACCTGTGGGAAGCGTACGGTGCGCACGGGGCTCAGGGTGGGCTTGCCTTCGTCGTCGACTGCTTGCAGGCGGTAGTACAGCGTGGACACGCCGAGGGCCGCGGCCGCGGCCGCGGCATCGGTGTGGGCGTAGGCTGTGGGCTGCATGGTAGTGCCTTGGCCGGCCACCGTCGCCAGCGGCGCAAAGCTGCGGCCATCAACGGAGCGCTCCACCACGAAATGATGGTTGCGCAGCTCCTGCGCCGTACGCCAGTTCAGCACCACGGCTGCCCCGGCGGCCCGCGCCTCAAAGCTCACCAGCGTCACGGGCAAGGGCACCTGCGCCGTTGCGGTACGGAAGGCCGCCTCGGCAGCTCCGGCCGAAGCTCGGGGTGCGGTGCCGGGGCTGCCGCCGTAGGTTGGGTCGTACAGGTCGACCAGGCCGTTGAAGTTGTCGTCGTGGTAGCTGGCGCTGCCCTGCTCCAGGAAGTTGGGCACGCCGTTGCCGTTCGCATCCTGCAAAAAGGGCGAGCGCACGCCGTCGGTCACGGCGTAGTAGGCAGCCTGAGCCGGGTTGGCCACCGCAAACGCCAGGGCTTTGGCCAGAATCTCATCACCGGCCCGGCCGTCGCCGTTGGTGTCGAAGCCTTCCGTCCAGTCGGCGGTTTGCAGGTTAATGGGCAGGGCGCTTTTGGTCGCGTTGTCGCCGTCGGTATCAACGTCGAACATGTCGGCCACGGCGTTGGCGTTCGTGTCGACCGCTGGGCCCGCGGCGCTGCCGCCGTTGTTGGCGTCGTAGGCATCGCGCAGGCCGTCCTGGTCGGTATCGGTGGCAAAGCCGGCGCTGCCCAGGCGGGCCGCATAGGCCGCGGTGCTCTGGGCTTCGAGCTCGTCGGTCAGGCCGTCGTTGTCCGAGTCCAGGTCGAGGTAGTCGTAGTTAAGAGCCGACGAGTTGGTGCCCACAAACGTGTCGCCGTCGTTGTCGGGCAGGGTGTAGCGCACCGAATTAACTTCCGTATCGGGCTGCAGGCGGTTTTCCACGGCGTTGGGCAGGCCATTGAGGCCCACGCCGTCGCCGGTGCCGGCAAAGCGCGACTCCGTTGGGCTGTATTGCGAGCTGTTGGCGCCGTTGCTCCAGGCCAGGGTAGCGAGGCCGGCTTCCACGGCATCAGGCAGGCCGTCGTTGTCGGCGTCGAGGTCGAAGTGGTTGGGCACGCCGTCCAGGTCCGTGTCGAACCAGTCGTTGATGCCGTCGTTGTTGCGGTCGCGGAAGCGCCCAAAAATCGGGTGCACATACGCCGCATCGAGGTAAAGCAGGGTGCCGCCGCTGGCCAGCTGCGGGTTCACGCCGCCGGTTTCCTGGGTGTCGAGAATGCCGTCGTTGTCGTCGTCGAGGTCGGTGGCATCCGTCACGCCGTCGTTGTCGTTGTCGCAGGTGTACTCGTACACGTACACTTGGTCGATGGGCGTAATGAAGCCATAGCTCCAGGTGTTGATGGTGAGCACGTTGCCGGCCTGGTTGCTGGCGTCGCCCCAGCGGTGCACGCCGGCCGTCGAGATTTCGCCGTTCAGGCGGGTCCGGTCTGGGAATTCTGCCGCGCTCAGGTTGGTATCGTCCCAGTACAGGCGGTCGAAGTAGCGCCCCCCGCCCGACGATGGCCGCACGTTCTGAATACGCAGGCCGTCGGGGTTGCCTTCGGCATCGTACAGCGGGTAGTTTACCGGCGCGCCAAAGCTGGTAAAAGCCAGGTCGATGGAGGTGCCCGGTGCCACCACGTTGCCCAGCCGGTCCTTGCCGTCCCACACAATGGTGGCCGGCACGTTGGCCGCCACGTTTTGGGTCAGCAGCACGTCGTTGCCGTCCTGCACGCGGTTGCCGTTCAGGTCAATCAGCACGGTTACCGAGCCCTGCTCGCCGCTGGTTGTCGTGAATGCCACGCCCCCCAGGCCGGTGAGCGGGTTGCAGAACGCCTTGGCCGTGCGAACAAACACCGGCGCCGTCGCCGACGGCCACAGGCTCGGGTCGGGGTCGTTCACGAAGTTGCTGTATTCGGTTGGGGCCGAAGCTCCGGTCACGCTCTTGCGGCTCTCGGCGAAGGTGCCCGGCGTGCTGGTGCCGCGCGAGTTGGCCACAAACACGAAGTCGTAGGGGCGCAAGCCCGCCAGCTCCACTTCCTTCACGAAGAATTTAGTGGGGTCCTGCGGGTTCGGAATCAGCGTAAACAGGCTGAAGTCAGCCGACAGCCGGTTCTGGTAAGCCCCGGCCGCGCCCGGAGAGGCCCCCGACGAAAACCCCCAGAACTGGCTGAACAAGCGGCCCGCCTGCTCCTGGCCGGCCGGGCTCAGCACCGTGAAGTCCCAGAAGTTGTAGTACGAGCGTTTCAGGTCAGCTGCCAGGCCGCTTTCGCCCACCTGCGTCAGCTCTACCCAATAGTCGCGCGGGCCGGTACCGGTAGCCGGGTAGGTTAGGGTCAGGGCTTCGTAGCCGGTGGGGTTGGCGGTGGTTTTCGGGCCGGCCTGGTTTTGCACGGCGTCGTCAATCACGCCGGATTGCGGCAGCAGCTGCGCCTGGCTGGTGTTGGCGGCGGCCTGGCTGCGGGCCAGCGTGGTGGTTTGGGCTACCTGCTCATTGCCAGCGCCATCGCGGTACCTGATGGTGATGATGACATCGCCCTGGTTGCCGCTGCGGCCGTCGCCGGTGTCGGTGCGCTGCAGCCCGTAGTACAGCGTTTCGCCGGGCTTCATCCGCACAAAGAGGCGGTGGTCGTCGGGGGCGTTGGGCTTGAGGAAGGTTTCCGTCGAGGCCGGTCCCGAATCGTGCATCAGGTACCCGGCAACGGTGTTGGCGGGGTCGGTGAGGCTGGTGGGAGTGCCAGCTCGGTTAGGCGTCAGCTGCTTCGACCCTTCGGCGTGAGCCCAAAGGTGGGGCAACAGGGAGACCAGTAGGCCGGCGGCGCCGGCCCACATGCGTAGGGTTGTTTTCATAGTTAGGAAGAGATGAGGTAGTCTATCCGCCCCTATTTCAAATGAAATCGGTGCAGCTAGTCTCCAAAGGTAGGATAGTTCAATTCGGTCGCAACATTAATTTATCAGCTCTATTTGGATGTTCAATAATAACAGTAGCGCTAATCAGATAATTATGCAATTTGTAAATAGTGTTTTACTGATTGATTATTAGAGACTTTATCTATGTAAATTTCTCTGAAAGATTAGGCGTTGTTATTCCTTGTGCTTTATATAATTCAATAAAAATAATAATGGAACAATAAAAATAATTATATACGATACCAGGCTTTACAGCTCGGTTTAAGTGAGGCTCCACGTTGTTGCGACAAATCAGTGTTAAAGCCGAAACCCTGCAGATGGCTCCTCATCGGCTGGTTCCGGTAGCGGAAAACCCGCGCCGCTGCGTTGCCCGGACGCGGGAACATTCGCCGTATCAACTTGCGCCGTGCAGCCGTATGGAACCTTGGTGCCGTCGCAAACGGGTCGGGCGTACCCGGCCGAAGCAGTAGCTTTGTGCCAGTCATTCTGCCCTTTATTCGATTACATGAAAGGAATTATTCTCGCCGGCGGCTCCGGTACCCGCCTGCACCCGCTCACGCTGGCCGTTTCGAAGCAGCTCATGCCCGTGTACGACAAGCCGATGATTTATTATCCGCTGTCGATTCTGCTCTCGGCTGGCATTCGGGAAGTGCTCATTATCACCACACCGCACGACCAGGCGCAATTCAAGAAGCTGCTTGGCGACGGCAAAAGCCTGGGCTGCGATTTTCAGTACGTGGTGCAGGAAGTGCCCAACGGCCTGGCCCAGGCCTTCGTGCTGGGCGCCGACTTCATTGGCAAAGACAAGGTGGCCCTGGTGCTCGGCGACAACATTTTCTACGGTGCCGGCCTCGAGCAGCTGCTGAAATCGAACAACGACCCCGAGGGTGGCGTGGTGTTCGCCTACCACGTGCACGACCCCGAGCGCTACGGCGTGGTGGAGTTCGATGCTAATAAAAAGGCCTTGAGCATTGAGGAAAAGCCGGCCAAGCCCAAAAGCAACTACGCCGTGCCGGGCCTGTATTTCTACGACAACGACGTGGTGGAAATCGCCAAGAACCTCGAGATGAGCCCCCGCGGCGAGTACGAAATCACCGACGTGAACCGCGAGTACCTGCGCCGTGGCACTCTCAAGGTGGGCATCCTCGGCCGCGGCACTGCCTGGCTCGACACGGGCACTTTCGAAAGCCTGATGCAGGCCGGCGAGTTCGTGAAAGTTATCGAGCAGCGCCAGGGCCTGAAGGTGGGCTCGATTGAGGAGGCCGCCTACCGCCAGGGCTTCATCGACGCCGACCAGCTGCGCGCCATCGCCGCCCCGCTGCGCAAAAGCGGCTACGGCGACTACCTGATGAACCTGCCCGACCAGTTGATGCTGGAAGGGTAGGACGCTACGCTTAATGAAGAATGAGGAATTAAGAATGAGCAATTGGGACACCTTTCCAATTCTCCATTCCTAATTCCTCATTCTTCATTAAGCCAAAGGCGTTACTCGTCCAAGTACTGGTGCACAAACTTGATGGCCATGCTGCCCTCGCCCACGGCCGAGGCCACGCGGGCCATGGCGCCGGCGCGGCTGTCGCCAGCCGCGAAGATGCCCGGGGCGCAGGTTTCGAGCAGGTAGGGCTCGCGGTCCTTTTTCCAGATGTGGGTGTAGCGCGGGTCGGCCACCAGGTCGCGGCCCGTGAGCAGGAAGCCTTTGGCATCGCAGGCCACTAGGTCGCGAATCCACTCGGTGCTGGGCTTGGCCCCAATGAACACGAACAGGGCCCGGGCCGGACGCTTTTCCACGGTGCCATTCACGTCCACCATCACGGCTTCGAGGTGGTCCTGGCCGCACACCTCTTTCACCTGAGAATGCGAGAGAATTTCGATGTTGGGCGTGTCGCGGATTTGCTCAATGAGGTAAGCCGACATGCTGGCGGCCAGGTTGGCCCCGCGAATGACGATGAACACCCGGCGGGCGTAGGTAGCCAGGTACATGGCCGCCTGCCCGGCTGAGTTGCCGCCGCCCACGATGTACACGTCCTGCTCGTCGCAGCTGCGGGCCTCGGTGCGCGCCGCGCCGTAGTACACACCCGCACCGCTCAGGCGGTCAATGCCCGGCACGTCGAGAGTGCGGTAGCTCACGCCGGTGGTGAGCACCACGGCGCGGGTGCTGATTTCGGTGCCGTCGCCCAGGGTGAGGACTTTGTAGCCGTCCTGCACGCAGAGCTTGGTTACTTCCTGCGGTGCCAGAAACTCGGCCCCGAGGCGCACGGCCTGCGTCCAGGCGCGGTGGGCCAGCTCGGCCCCGCTCAGGCCCGTGGGAAAGCCCAGGTAGTTTTCGATGCGCGAGCTGGAGCCGGCCTGCCCGCCGGGCGTCATTCGTTCGATTATCAGGGTTTTGAGGCCTTCGCTGGCTCCGTACACGGCTGCCGCCAGCCCCGAGGGGCCCGCGCCAATCACCACCACGTCGTACATATCCTGCGAAGCCCGCTGCGTAATGCCCAGCTTGCTGCCAATGTCGGCCGGGGTGGGGTTGGCCAGGGCACTGCCGTCCGGAAACAGCAGCACGGGCAGCTGGCTGGGTTCGTAGCCTTTGCTGGCCAGTAGCTTGCGGCCCTCGGCATTGGTTTCAAAATCGAGCCACTGGTAGCCCACCATATACCCGCTCAGGAAGCCTTTCAACTCGTGTGAACGCGGCGACCACTGGAAGCCGATGAGGCGCAGGCCGTCGTACTTGGGCTTGTGCGCGCTCTGCCAGGCGGCTAGCAAGTCGTGCAGGGTGGGGTAGAGGAGCTGTTCGGGCGGGTCCCAGGGCTTCATCAGGTAGTGGTCGAGCCGGGCCGAGTTAATGGCCCGCACGGCCGCTTCGGTGTCGGCGTAGGCGGTGAGCAGCACGCGCTTGGCCTCCGGGAAAAACTCGCGCGAGGCCGTGAGCAGCTCCACGCCCTCCAGCTCGGGCATGCGTTGGTCGGCCAGAATCAGAGCCAGCGGTTCCTCTTTATCGTGCAGTTCTTTGATTGTAGCCAAAGCCTCGGGGCCCGAGTTCACCCGCAGAATGCGGTAGTCCTGGCTGAACTCCTGGCGCAGGTCGCGGGCAATGGCGGCCAGCACCTGGGCGTCATCGTCAACGGCAAGAATAATGGGTTTCTTGGCAGGCATGGGTTGTTTTCTGGATGGCAAGGGAGAAGAAGTAAAGAACGTCATGCCGAGCGCAGCCGAGGCATCTCGCTCGCTTCGTTAAAATCGTTTAACGAAGCGAGCGAGATGCCTCGGCTGCGCTCGGCATGACGGTTAATCACCTGCCCGCTACCGGCAGCCAGGCGCAAAATTCCGTTTGCCCGGGCACCGAATGCACTTCCAGTTGGCCATCGTGCTGCCGGATAATCTGCTGCGCAATGTCCAGCCCCAGGCCCGAGCCGTCGCCGGCCTGCTTCGTTGTGTAAAATGGTTCGAAGATGTGCGGCAGCACCTCAGCCGGAATACCCGAACCATTGTCAATCAGAAACACGCGCACAAAACTGCCTTCCCGTACGGTGCGCAGCGTGAGCTCGCCGCCCTGCGCCGGCAGCGCATCAATGGCATTATCAATCAGGTTGGTCCATACCTGGTTCAGGCTGCTCACCCGGCCGCGAATGGAGGGCAGGTCGGCCGCGTACTCGCGGTTAACCTTAATGGTCTTCTTCCGCAGCTGAAAGCCCAGCATGTTCAGCGTGCTTTCGAGTCCGGACCTTACATCCAGCGGCTCGAAACCGCCGGCGCGGTCCATGTGGGAGTAGGTCTTCACGTCCGCTACCAGCTTGCTGATGCGCCCGCCAGCATCCTGCACGTCGCGCACCAGCTGCATGGTCGTGAGCTGGCCTTCGAGCCAGGCGAAGGCTGCCGGCAGGGCCGCCGGGGGCAACAGGGCCGCCGCATGGGCCAGCGCTTCGGGTGTCAGGTTGGCTTCGAGCAAGGCTGGGGCCAGGTGGTAGCCTTGGGGCACCCCGTGGGTTTCGAGCCAGTCGGCCAGCTCGTCTTCGCGGTTGGCGCGCTCCAACGCCGACAGCGGGGCGGCATCCGGCGCCGGCACGGCCAGACCGGTGAGGGCCAGCATGGCCTCGCGCGAAGGGCAATGGCCCACTAGCTCCACAAACAGCGCGGGCTTAGCTGCCGAGCGTTTGGCCAAGGCTTCGGCGGCGCGGGCAATGGCGGCGGCGGGGTTGTTGAGCTCGTGGGCCAGGCCGGCCGAGAGCTTGCCCAGAGCGCGCAGCTTGTCGTCGCGCTCCTGCGCCCGCACTTGGTCGCGGCTGCGGTCGTTCATAATGACCACCAGGCGCTGCACCAGCTCAGGACTGGTGCTTTCAAGGGCCGGAAACTGGTCGCGGTGCAGTAGATACAGCACGGTTTCGCCGGCAGCCACGCCCTGGCCCGCGATGATGCGCAGCCGCGAATAAGGCAGCACACCCGACACCAGGCCCGTATCTACCCGAAATATTGGGTCGCGCTGCGCCCCTTTCACGGCATAAAACTGAATGCCGCCCTGCAGCACAGCCGTCATAAACTCAGCCGGTGCCCCGGGTTCGAAAATGGTTTCGCCAGCGGCGTAGGTGCGCCCTTCGCCGTGGGCCAGCAGCCAGGCCAGCGTATCGGCGGGTAGTTCGGCGAAGGCCGCAACGGTGGCCAGGTGGGTAGGAGCGAGGGAGGTAGTGGTGGGCATGGGTAATTCAGAAGCGTAACAACATGCGGCGTTGCGGTTGGTGTGGATATTGCGCGCCAGACCCTAAATTTGGGAAGCTTCCATTCAAACAACGTTTTAATCAATGCAATACTTTTCTACCCGCTATTTTTCCTTGTGTGCTTTTCTGGTCTGGCTAGCCGCTGCTCCCCTGCGCGCTCAGACACTGGACCCATCGTTCCAACCAACGGTGTTGAAAACGCCGCTCCAGGCAGGACTGCAGCTGTCGGTGAATACGCTGGCCGTGCAGCCTGATGGCAAGGTGCTGGTGGCCGGCGGAATCGACTTTGTGAACGGTGCCCTCACCGGTAAGCTCCAGCGCCTCAATACCGACGGTACCACCGATGCCACCTTCAATCCCGGCGGAACAGGAGCCAACGGGTTTATTGCCGCCATGCTGCTGCAGCCCGATGGCAAAATTCTGGTGGCCGGCGGCTTTACTACTTTCAATAACCTGCCGCGGGCCTTGCTGGTGCGCCTGAACGCCAACGGCTCTCTGGACCCTTCGTTCACGTTCGCCCCGACACCTACCGACTACCGGCAGCTAACGGCTCTCGCCTTGCAACCCGACGGTAAAATACTGGTGGGCAGTGGACTCACCTTTACTACGCAGTCATCGGGTGGAGTGGTGCGGCTCAACTCGGATGGCTCTGCTGACCCGACGTTCAACGTTGGAACCGGCATCACTGCCGGTCTTGCCCGCACGCTGCTGGTTCAGGCCGACGGTAAAATCCTGGTAGGAGGCACCTTCGCGATGTTCAATGGCCAAGCCGTTGGCAACCTCGTGCGCCTCAACGCTACCGGCACTGTTGATGCTTCGTTTAACATCAACAGCAGCACAACGCCGGGAGCTAACAGTGGCGGGGTTGTGCGCGCCCTGGCACAGCAGCCCGATGGCAAGCTTTTGGTTGGCGGGGGCTTTACCACCTTCGACGGGCAACCCGCCGTAAACCTCACGCGACTGCTGCTCAACGGCACCGCCGACCCGGCTTTTCAGCCAAACACCAACGCTACGGCCGGGTCAGGGTCGATTGCAAGCATTGAAGTGGAGGCCAATGGCGGCCTCCTAATTGGCGGCACCTTCACCCAGTACAACGGGGTAGCCCGAAGCCGGGTAGCCCGTCTAGACGCCTTGGGCAGCTTGGACCCGAATTTTGCCCTCGGCACCGGCCCAAATGTGGCCATCAATGATGTGGCCCTTACTCCGGCGGGCCGGGTGCTGGTGGGCGGGGGCTTCACGCAGTACGATGGCCAGCCGTATGGTGGCGTGGCGCGCCTAAACGCTACCGGGCAGGTAGACCCCGGCTTCATGGCTTTAATCGAAGTGCGGGGCACTGTCAACCAAGCCGTGCCCCTGGCCAATGGGCAGCTGCTGGTAGCGGGCAACTTTACTCAATTTAATGGTCAGACGCTGGCGGGCAGCACCAGCAGCATCCGTCGCGTCAACCCCGATGGTACCATTGACGCAAGCTTCGCGCCACCCACCCCAACGGGAACGATTCAGGCCGTGCAGCCCAACGGTAGTTTTTATGTGCTGGGGGCTGGTCCCTCCGGCAGCACGGTGACGCGGCTACTGGCATCCGGGGCATTAGACAATGCCTTCATGGCGCAAGCGTTTGGCGGGGTCACGGGCAGTGCCAACTCAACCTACTTTCTGAACGGTGCCGTGGGGTTGGCCAATGGGCAGTTGCTGGTGTTCGGATTGTTCGGGCGCTACGGTACCCTCACCGGGCTAAGCGGTTTGGTCCGGCTTAACGCCGATGGCACGCCCGACAATAGCTTTGTTCCGAATGGATTGCCCTCCAATGGGCGCGTCGGCACAGTGGCGGTGCAGCCGGGCGGCAAGCTAATTGTGGTCAGCAACGACATCATGACCGGCGCTACAACGGTGGTTCGCCTCAATGCCAACGGCACCGCCGACAACACCTTTTCGGTGGGCACCGCGGCCGGTGCCGGCGGCAGCTATTTCGTGCTGGTGCAGCCCGATGGCCGGCTGCTGGTTAGCGGCGGCTTCAGCAGCTTTAATGGGCAGGCGGCCCCCTACGGCCTCACCCGCCTGACGGTGGACGGCGCGCCCGACCCTGCTTTTTCCAGTCTGGCCGGCAGCTACTCCCTGCGGCAGGTGCAGCCCGATGGCCGCATTCTGGTGTTCAGCAGCACCAGCCCGGCCACCAACGCCAGCAACCAGTTGCTTCGCCTCAACACAGATGGCAGCGTGGACAACGCCTTCGTGCCCATAGCTATTCCCACCAGTATATTCACTGGCGATGACGTGGTGCTCGGCGTGGTGCTCCAGCCCACCGACGGCAAAATCGTGCTCTATGGCTCGTTCCGCTACGTAGGTGGGCAGCCGCGCATTGGCCTGGCCCGCCTCACCAATGTTGAGTTGGCTACCCGCGCGGCTATGGCCATCCGGCCGCTGGGCCTCTATCCGAACCCCGCGCAAGGGGGCGTCACTATCGAACTGCCCGCCGCCGCTACCGCCCGTCCCGCCACGCTGCTCGACCTGAACGGCCGCCTCGTGCGCCGCTGGACCGTGCCCGCCCGGCAGGCCACGGCCCGCCTCGCGCTCGACGCCGTGCCCGCTGGCGTCTACCTGCTACAGGTGCATGGTGATGACGGCTTCTACCAACAAAAAGTGGTGGTAGCGCCCTAATGCTACCCCAAACCAGCTGTTGCGGCAAGCCGGCCCCTCATCCGAAGGGCCGGCTTTTTTGGGGCTGACGCCAGCCGGGGCGCGGCGTACCTTGCGCCCCAATGATATGGCGTGCAATGGGCCAAAAGCTGCTTTTGAGGCAACTTTTTTGCCGCCATAGGCCTTGTCATTATTCCCCTTCTATCGAAAATAACCCCACTTATGGCCAAAGCCAGAACCGTCTTTTTCTGCCAGTCCTGCGGCGCGCAATCATCGAAATGGATAGGCCGCTGCCCCGTGTGCGGCGAGTGGAACACCTACGTCGAAGAGGTCGTCCAGAAAGAAACCGTGGCCACTACGACTGGCCAGTGGAAACCTGCCAGCACCGTGCCCGGCGGCAACA
Source organism: Hymenobacter glaciei (assembly GCF_039539585.1). Lineage (NCBI taxonomy): Bacteria > Pseudomonadati > Bacteroidota > Cytophagia > Cytophagales > Hymenobacteraceae > Hymenobacter > Hymenobacter glaciei. The sequence continues at coordinate 75,746 of NZ_BAABDK010000012.1, forward strand.
TCGCCAAGGCCGCCAAGTCGGTCCCGCTCAACAGCATTCTGGCCGAAGAAGAGCCCCGCATTATCACCCCCGACGGCGAGCTGAACCGCGTGCTCGGCGGTGGCATGGTGCCGGGCTCTATCATCCTCATCGGCGGCGAGCCGGGCATTGGCAAGAGCACGCTTATGCTCCAGATTGCCCTCAGCATGCGCAAAATGAAGGTGTTGTACGTGAGCGGCGAGGAAAGCGAAGCCCAGATAAAGATGCGCGCTGAGCGCCTGGCCGACGGCCAGCACCCCGGCTGCTACATCCTCACCGAAACCAACACCCAGAACATTTTCCGGCAGATTGACCAGGTGCAGCCCAACCTGCTCGTCATCGACTCCATCCAGACCATGCACTCCACGCTGGTCGAGAGCGGCGCGGGTTCGGTGAGCCAGGTGCGCGAGTGCACCGCCGAATTCCTGAAGTTTGCCAAAGAAACCAGCACGCCGGTGATGCTCATCGGCCACATCACGAAGGATGGCAGCATCGCCGGCCCCAAAATTCTGGAGCACATGGTCGACACCGTGCTGCAGTTCGAGGGCGACCGGCACATGAGCTACCGCATTCTGCGCACCACCAAAAACCGCTTCGGCAACACCTCCGAGCTGGGCATATACGAGATGCAGGGCGACGGCCTGCGCCAGGTAAGCAACCCCAGCGAAATCTTGCTCTCGCAACGCGGCGAAAGCCTGAGTGGCATGGCCATTGGGGCCACGCTGGAAGGCAATCGCCCGCTGCTGGTGGAAGTGCAGGCCCTGGTAACGCCCGCCACCTACGGCACACCGCAGCGCAGCAGCACCGGCTTCGACGCCAAGCGCCTCCAAATGCTACTGGCCGTGCTCGAAAAGCGCGCCGGCCTGCGCCTGGGGCAGCACGACGTGTTCCTGAACATTGCCGGCGGCCTGCGCCTCGACGACCCCGCCCTCGACTTGGCCGTATGTGCCGCCGTGGTTTCTTCGCTGAACGATGTGCCCATTCCCGGCCACGTGTGCCTGGCTGCCGAAGTCGGCCTGAGCGGCGAAATCCGGGCCGTAACGCGCCTCGACCAGCGCCTGGCCGAAGCGGAGAAGCTGGGGTTCAGGGAGATGTACGTGTCCCAATTCAATGGCAAGGGACTAGATTTGGCTCGGTCGGGCATGAAAACCTACGCCGTAGGTCGGCTCGATGAAGTATTGGATGGCTTGTTTGGATAGCTGCTCAGAAGCCGAGATAAGCCGGTGGGCATGAGTGCGGCGCAGCCGTATGGCTAAAGCTTGGGGTGACGGGTAAAAAAAAAGTAAGCCGCTGATTTGGATTTTATAAATCAAAAGGCCGTATCTTCGGAGTGCTGATAGGCTTTTACCGCGAATTTTATTAGGCTGACTGGCACTTTCCCCCTTCGTAATATTGTTGGCCCCGCCAACTGCTTGTATACCGTGCTATGACCGCATTATTTACCACCTACGTTCATCGAGTGCTAGTGGCGGCACTAGTCGCTGCGCCTATGCTGAGCTTCGGCCAGCATAGACAACACACCAAGCATACTCGGGTATCGGCTACTACGGCCCCCAAACGGACAACGGACGCGCCGGCTGCTGCGACTCCCAGCCCGGTGGCTCCCGCTGCGACCGCGGCTAAACCCGCCGCACCGGCTGTTCCCGTGGCGCCAACGCCTGCCCCGGTTAAAGCGGCGGTGGTGGCTCCCAGGCCTATGGCCAAGCCGGCGCCAGCCCCTGAGCCAACCGGCAAAGCCTTTCTGATTGGACGCATCAGCGGTTCGACCAATGACTCGGTGGCGGTGTCGCTGCGTGAGAACCCGCTCGACCCCAAGGACAAGCTGATTCGGGTGCCGGTGAACGACAAAGGCGAATTCAAGCTGGCGATTCCGCTTTATGGGCCTACCAAGGCTGATTTGGTGTACGGCGACGATGTAGCCCCGCTCTTCCTCGACGCGGGTACCGACCTGGAGGTGCGCTTTAAGGGCAACGACATGTCGACAACCTTGAAATTTAAGGCCAATGACGTGCCTACCGGTATCGGCACCAAGCTGCGCAACGGGGCTAACCTGACCGAGCAGCAGCGTCACCGTCAGCAAGCCGCCAACGCCAACAACTACCTCTCAGAGTTCGACGCGCAGTTTGTGGAAAACGATGGTTTCCAGGTACTGCCCGACAACATCCAGCTCTACGAAGCACCATTTCTGTCCTTTCTAGAGTATCGCCGCAAGCACGAATTTGAGTTTCTGGAAGACCATGCTGCCAAGCAGTCGTTCACCCAGGAGTTCTACAACTACGCCAAAGCCGAAGTCGTTTACTCGTATGCCAACGATAAGCTGACTTTCCAGGACCTGCGCGAGCAGGTGGTAAACACCGAGGGCCGCCTGAAGATGGCGCCCGATTACTACAACTTCCTGCGCGAACCCGGCATTCTGAACGAGCCCAACGCTGCCCAAAGCGAGCTGTACCACGAATTCCTGCTCAACTACGTGCACTTCGCCGTGGCCCAGGACAAGCACCAGCGCGCCGACCCCGATTTTTACCCTGCCTGCTATGCCCTGGCGGTGAAAAAACTTGGCGGCCCCACCCGCGCCGTTATTTTGGGCCGCATCCTGCAGGAGTCGTTCCGGTTTGGGCACGTGAAGCAGTCGGCGGCCATGCTGGCCGATTTCCGCAATTACGATTCGCGCAACCAGTACTACCCCACGTTGCTGACCGACTTCGACCGGCACAAGGACTTCGCCATTGGGGCTCCGGCTCCCGATTTCAAGCTGGCCACGGCCACTGGCGACACGGTGCACCTGCACGACTTTGCCGGCAAGCTGGTGTACCTGAACTTCTGGAAGTCGACCAACGGCTTGTGCCTCCGCGACCTGGCTTACGCGCAGGAGCTGATGCGCAAGTTTGAAGGCAAGAACATTGTGTTTATAAACGTGGCGCTTGATGAAAACGAGCAAGCCTGGAAGTCACTGGTGAACATCAAAAAACTGCCCGGCGTGCAGGTGCGCGTGCCCGGCGGTGGCTTGCGCTCGGCCACGGCCCACGCCTATGCTTTGCAGGAAGTGCCCTCGTACTTCCTGGTAGGGGAGGATGGTACTTTCCTCAATACCAAGCCCAAGCGCCTGAGCAGCCGCGCCGCCGTGGACGAAATCAACCAGTCGTTCGGCAAAGCCAGTACGTATACCAGCGCCATCGAATTCGCGCCGGCCACCAAGAAATAAGTGGGAACGCCCGGAAAAATAGGTCATCCTGAGCGCAGCGAAGGACCTTATCACGGTAGAAAAGCCGTTAGAGCAATTCTAACGCCAGCTGTACTAACGTAATAAGGTCCTTCGCTGCGCTCAGGATAACCTATTTTTGCTCACCCTGCGCCTTCTCTGCCCATGCCTCTACCCTTCGCTGATACCCGCAACCTGCTTGCCAAAGCCACGCCCCTGCGGGTATGGAACACGCTCGAAGTGGTGGGCTCTTACATCCTGAGCAAGCTCACGGGCAAGGCTCGGCTACGGGGCCTGCCCATGGCCCTGAGCTTTGAGCCAACAACCAGCTGCAATCTGCGCTGCCCGGAGTGCCCCAGCGGCCTGCGCTCGTTCACACGCCCCACGGGCATGCTGCAAGGCGACTTATTCAAGCGCACGATTGACGAGGTAGCCAGCCGATTGTGGTACCTGATTTTCTATTTCCAGGGCGAGCCCTACCTGCACCCGCAGTTTCTGGAACTGGTGAAGTACGCGTCGGATAAAGGCATTTATACCGCCACCAGCACTAACGCCCACTACCTGAGCGACCAAAACGCGCGCAAAACCGTGGAAAGCGGACTGGACCGCCTCATCATCTCGCTCGACGGCACTACGCAGGACGTGTACCAGCAATACCGCGTGGGTGGCAAGCTGGAGAAAGTACTCGAAGGCACCCGCAACGTGGTGAAGTGGCGCAAGGAACTGAAGTCGGACACGCCACGCATCATCTTCCAGTTTTTGGTGGTGCGGCCCAACGAGCACCAGATTGAGGATGCCAAACAGCTAGCCGAGGCGTTGGGCGTAGACGACGTATGGTTTAAAACAGCTCAGATTTACGACCACGCCAACGGCTCACCGCTCATCCCGACCATCGACTACTACTCGCGCTACCAGAACAACGGCGACAATACCTGGAGCCTGAAAAACAAGTTGGTCAACCATTGCTGGAAGATGTGGCACTCTTGCGTCATCACCTGGGATGGCCTAGTGGTACCCTGCTGCTTCGACAAAGATGCCGAATATCGCCAAGGCGACCTCAAAACCGAAACCTTCCGCCAGCTCTGGCGCGGCCCGAAGTACCAGCGCTTCCGCAGCAGCTTGCTGAAGGGCCGCGACCAGATTGAGATGTGCCGCAACTGCTCGGAAGGCACGAAGGTGTGGGGATAGGAAAGGATTGAAGGTAGGGTGAGTACGTTGCGACCTCAACCTTTATAGCTTCTTTCCTGCGCAACTACCAAAAAGCCGTAGCCGAAAATGAATAAGTTGAGGCCGATTTGCAGGCTCAGCATGTCGGCCGTGAGCATGACGGTGGCTTGCACGACGATGAAGAACAGGATGGCTGCGTTACGCCGGGTTGCCGGGTGAAACAGCGGCCCGAACAGCACTGCCAACCACAGCCCCAGGCCCACAATGCCTCCTCCGAGCAAGGCCTCGAGGTACTGGTTATGAACTTCGATGCGATTGGCAGGCCGCAGGCCGAAGTCCTTCCATTGATATTGAGCCTGCATGGCCGCATGGGTATCGGCCGGGGCCACGCCCAGCAGCCAGTGCTGTCCCACGATGGCGCCAGCCGTCTCGATAGCCGCCAGGCGCTTAGCAAGCGAGTACTCGTTGATGTCGTGGCCTAGGGTGAACTGCTGCACGTCCCACACCGTGCCTTTGGCTCGCTGCCGCACCGATTCGAGCGACTGGTAGGCTACCCAGGGGGCCATTCCCAGCAGCAGCAGCAGGCCTAGGCCAAGCAGCGCGTGGCGGCGGCTGAGTAGCCAAGCCACGAAGGCCAGCAAGCCCACATACAGCACCAGCAGGCCCGTGCGGTAAGCCAGCACGTGTAGCGTAAGAGCCGCCGCCGCTGCCGCTGCCAGCAATGCCGTACGTAGCACTAGGCCCGCCAACTTATTCCGCCACAGGTTCAGCCCCCAGAAAAAGGCTAGTGCCAGCATTACCCCGAATGGCACGTGGAAAATGCGCGTAATGGCCTGCTCGTTGTGCCCGATGTGAATGGCTGCATTAGCCGCGGCCGAGTTTAGCAGGTAGTGGCCCAGCGTAGCAAGCCCGACGGCCGCCGTGCCCAGCACAAACAAGCTGCTCACCGTCAGCCGCTGCCAATGGGTGAGGGGCACCGCCAGCGTGAAGGCCAACGGCACGGCCAGCCACGGCAAGCTTCGGAATACTTCGTGTTGCCAAATAGCTACTTCGGTGGTATACAGCCTGCTCAGAACCAGGAAGATGACCAACGCGGCGGCCCGTAAGGCTGCGCCGTTCCGATAGTAACGAGGTAGGTCGCGCCGCAAGTGCGGGTTAGCCAAAGCTGCTACCGTGCCCACCACCGGTGCCAGCGCCACCAGCGAGCGCGCTGCCAGCAGGCCCACTACGCCAGCCACGGCGGCCAGCCACAGCAGGTGCTGCGAGAGCCGGCCCGAAGTGTAGTAGGACGCAGAAAGTGGCACGGCGAGCAGGAGCTTATGTGCGGTCAGTGGCCAGGTTGAGCTTGCCGGTGAGCTCGGCCACGGCGGCCGAGGTTTCGGCGCGCTTTTCGTACTCCACAATGAGGTGGCCGCCAACGAGCACATTCAGGCTGCCGTTGAGGCGGTCGAGCTCGGCATATACTTCGGGCCTGCGGGGCGATGGCACACCCCGCCGTAGGCCCCGGCGACGGGCCACGCCGCCGAGCAGCCGCATCCACGGGTAATAGAAGGGCAGCAGGAACAGCGACGTGTAGTTGACACGACTGGGATGCACCTCCGCGATGCGCATGCCCGAGAGGGCCGCCAGCGCCCGCTGCCGCGTGAGATTGGCAAAGAAAATGTGGCCCAGGTACACGTCGTGGATGTTGTGAGCGCGGTCAGCGGCCCAGATAGAATCGACTTCGTTGGGCGGCATCAGCTTGTAGCCCTCGCTCTCGAGTAGCAGGTAGCTGAGGCGGGTGCGCAGATTGGAGTAGTTGGGCGTGGTAATGATGGCCCGGCCGCCGGGCCGCAGTACCCGGTTCAACTCCTGAAACAGGTGCAATTGGTTGGGCATGTGCTCAATGCCTTCCTGGCAAATCACCACGTCGAAGCTGGCATCGGCAAAGGGCAGTTGGTCGTTCAGGTTGGCCTTCACGCAGGCAATGTCGGGGTAGCGAAAAAACTCGGGGTAGAGGTCCGAAGCTGTCACGTTAGCTCCCAGCTCTTTGAGCAGGTGCGCAGTTTCCCCGTTGCCGGCGGGCACGTCCAACATGTCTTTTCCCACCCACTCGGCGGCGCGCCGCCGCAGCATGGCCGTCAGCAGGTCTTTGATATCGTTGCTGCCCGAAAAAGCTGGAGGCGAAAGGCGAATCATAAACGGCCGGTAAAGTATCTGGAAAGGAAAATCACCGCAAAGTAAGCGCGAAAAAACGGGCTCCTGCTTGCAGCACGATGCTGCAGGCAGGAGCCCGGTTGAATCTGAAAGCGCGGAAACTACTTCACCTTTTTGGTGAGGTTTTTCCCGAGGTCTTCCACTTGCTTCAGGAAGTCGTCGGTGTCGCCGTCGGCGTAGGTACCGTAGGCGGTCGAGATGGTGCCTTTCACGCCGTCGGCGGCTTCTATGGCGTAAAGGATGGACATGTCGTCGGGATTGCTTTCGCCTTCGAAGCGGTAGAAATCGACGATGGTTACCTCGTCGGCCGCGTAGGTCTTATTCGAGTCGCTGCCGATGGTTTGCAGCCGGCCGTCCACCACGTTGAAATCCTGGGTGAAGCCTTCCTTGTTGAGTCGGTTCTCGACGCTCACGAGCGAGCGTTCTTCTTCTTTGTCCTGCATGGCGGTGGGGTGTTTTGGAGAGAGTAGAAAAATGCGGGGCCGGGAGCCGGAAAGCCAGCCGCCCCCGCCCCGGCTATACGGGGCGGGGGCGGGGGCGGGTTATTATTAAGCCAGATAAATAGCGAAACACAGTTATTTAGCCGCTGCCCGGCGCTCGATGGTGCGCTGCAAAGCCTCCACATCTATTTGCCCACAGGCCCCGCCGCAGCCTTTGGCACAGCCAGCTGCCGTTTTGCTGAAAAACGCGCGGTAGAAGATGCGGCCCACGTAAAAAGCCGCCGCTACGAAGAGCGCGCCAATCAACAGGTACTGAATTTCGACGGAAGTAATGGCCAGCAGGAGCATAGCGGAATAACTGCAGTGAAGAAAGAATAGTTTGGCCCGGCAGTTGGTCAGGGCCAGTGCTACTGCCAGAACTCGCCAATGGCGGCCTGCATCTCGGCGTGAATGAGGCGGTTGCTGGCCACAATCTCGCGGCCAAACAGTGGGTCGCCATCCTCCAGAAACTGGGTGACGTGGCCATCGGCCTCGCGTACCAGCAGGATGCCGGCCGCCACATCGTAGCAATTCAGGTTGAACTCGAAGAAGCCTTCGCAACGGCCGGCAGCCACGTAGGCCAGGTCGGCCGCGGCCGAACCCAGCCGCCGCACGCCGTGGCTGCGCGTGAAAAACGCCCCCAGAATTTTCAGGAAGTCATCGAGCTTGCCGAAATCGCTATAGGGAAAGCCGGTGGCGATGAGCGAGCTGTTCAGGTTGGCCACGTCGGTGACGTGGATGGGCTGGTCGTTGCAAAACGCGCCGCCGCCGCGCACGGCCCGGAAGCTTTCGTCGCGGCCCACTTCGTGCACCACGCCCACCACCAGCTCGCGGTGCTGCACCAGCGCCACGCTGATGCAGTACACCGGCAGGCCGTGCACGAAGTTGGTGGTGCCGTCGAGCGGGTCTATTATCCAGACGAACTCCTCGGTGTGAGCGTCGGGGCCTGCGGTGCCTTCTTCAGTGATGAAGCCGGCTTCGGGCAGCAGTTCGCGCAGGCCGGCCACGAGGCGGCGCTCGGTTTCCTGGTCCACGTAGCTTACCAGGTCGTGCAGGCCTTTGTGCTCTACTTTGCCCCGGTCGAAGGTGGCTGCCTCCTGACTGATGAACTGGGCCGTGCGGCGGCACAGGGTCGCGAGGTCGTGGGAAAGTTGGGTGAAGTCCATAGCGCGAGGTCTCGCAAGGTTAAAAGAGGTTTCGCAAGGTTGTCAGTCAGTTTGCAGAGGCCGGACGCAGCGGTGGCAGCAGAGGCGAATTAATTGCCGGCTCCCGCTGCTTCGCGAAACCTCTTTTAACCTTGCGAAACCTTGCGCGTCCAGCCCAGCACCACGGCCACCAGCAGGCCCAGCACTGCCAGCAGCTGCGCACCGCGCCCAATCAGCTCGCCGTAGCGGGCGTAAAAGGTCACTTCGTCGTTCAAGTGCACGGTGGCGCGGCTGGCGGTGGGTACCCAGGCCGGCTCGCGCTGGGTGATTTCGCCTTTCTGGTTGATGAAGCCGGTGAAGCCGGTGTTGGCCGAGCGGGCCAGGTCGCGGCGGGTTTCGATGCAACGCAGCTGGCCGTAGCTCAGCAGCTGGCGATAGCCGGGCGAGTCGTGCCACCACGCGTCGTTGGTGAACAAACCCAGCAGCGTGGCCCCGTTGCGTGGGTATTCGTTCACAAAGTCGCCGTAGATGGATTCGTAGCAGATAACCGGCGCCACGCGCAGGGCCGGGGCATTGGCCGGAGCCGGATACACGGTGCGCTCGGGCTGGCTGCCCACGCTGCCCACCGTGCCGCCCAGGTCGATGTGCGACACCAATGACACCAGCAGGGGCGGCACCTTCTCTACGCCCGGCACCAGCCGCGACTTGTGGTAGAGCACCACGCGGGCGCTGGCATCGGCGAAGTACGCGCCGGAGTTGAAGAAGTCGTAGTAGCCGAGGTCGTCGCGGTAGCGGGCGGTTTCGCTGGCCGCCTCCTTGTTTGGGTACGAGCCCAGCGTGGTGATGCCCGTAAGCAGGGCCACGCCCGGGTGCCGCGTCAGCCACTCGCGGATGCGGCGAATTTTGGGGTTGCTCTCCAGCGTATTTTCCCAGTAGGGCTCTTCCAACGCTGTCTCGGGCCAGATTATCAGCTTGGTAGCCGGCGTAAGGTGTTGCTCGGAAAGGGCCAGCAAACGCGTCAGCTGCTCCTCATAAGGAATAAACTTGGGGCCGCCTTCGAATTTCTCCACGTAGGGGTCGAAGTTGGGCTGCACCACTACCACTTCTTCCGTGGGGCCTTTCTCTTGGTACGTGGCCCCAATCAAGTAGGAAATGCCAATTGGCAACACGATGGCCAGAACGGGCAACGCAAAAGAGCTGCGCACCTTTACATCCGACCTTGCTAAGCCGCTGGGGCTGGCTGGCGTGGTGGTTTCAACCAAACCTGTAGCTGTTCGCTCATAGAATGCCAGCGGCGAGCGGGGCTTTAGCATGGTGGTGAACACCAGTAGGTTCACCGCCCACACCCAGGCTGAGCCGCCCAGAAAACCGGTGTACTCGTACCACTGCACCCAGGCCGGCGCGGCTGCAAAACCGTTGCCCAGCGTGAGCCAGGGCCAGGTAATGTCCCAGTGCAGGTGCAGCTGCTCAAAGGCAATCCAGTACACCGGGAGCAGTGCGTAGCCCCAGCGGTAGCCCAGACGTTTTTTTGTTTGGCGGAAGGCCATCAGCGGCAGGCACATCAGCAGCGCATTCAGCACCACGGCGGCAATGCCAGCGGGCAGGCTGGCGTAGCTCACCCACCAGGTAGTGAGGGCGTTCCAGAGCAACAGCATGAGGTAGGTATGCGCAAATACGCGGCCCTTGCGCGCCCCGAGTAGCGTGAGGCGGCGCTCCAGCAGCAGGTAGGGCACCCAAGCTACGAACAGCAACGGGACCGTAAGGACGGTAGGCCAGGGCATCCAGCCGGCGCACAGCAGCAGGCCGCCCAGCACGGCCAGGGCAGCAGGGCGAAGGCCGGGCTGACTAGTCTTCTCCGTCGAGCTCATCGTCGGCGTCATCGGCGCGGCGGTAGTATCGGTCATCGCGGCCGGGGCGGGGCTCGCGGGGGGGCGGGGCAAGGTTTCCTTCGACGACAACGACAATTTCTCCTTTAATAGTGGGCCGGGCCGCGAAGTCAGCCTCCAGGCTGGCCAGCGTACCGGTCACGGTTTCTTCAAACAATTTAGTGAGCTCGCGGCTAACGGAGGCCGGGCGCGACGGCCCCAGCACTTCGGCCAGCTGCCCCAGCGTCTTCACAATGCGGTGCGGCGACTCATAAAAAATCATGGTGCGGGTTTCCTGCGCCAGTTGGAGCAGGCGCGTCTGCCGCCCTTTCTTCACCGGCAAAAAGCCTTCGAATGTGAACCGCTCGGCCCCGAAGCCCGATTTCAGCAAAGCCGGTACAAAGGCCGTGGCTCCGGGCAGGCACTCCACGCCCAGGCCCTGGGCCAAGCACTCGCGCACCAACAAAAAGCCGGGGTCAGAGATTCCGGGCGTGCCGGCATCCGAAACAAGGGCCATGGTTTCGCCCTGCGCCAGCCGGGCCAGCAGGCGCGGCACCTGTTGGTGCTCGTTGTGCAGGTGGTAGGAAAGCAACGGCTTTTTCAGGCCCAGGTGCTGCATCAGGCGACCGCTGGTACGGGTGTCCTCGCAGAGCACGGTGCCGACCTCACCCAGCACGCGAATGGCGCGCAGGGTAATGTCTTCCAGATTGCCAATGGGCGTGGGCACAAGGTACAGAACCGTGGGAGTGGGCATAGGGCAAAGGTACGTTCGGACGGTGGCCTCCCTATTGCAGCAAATAGCGGTTCGCCACGGCGTCGATGGCCGCGGCCAGCCGATGGTCGCGGGCCGTCACGATATTACCTGCATCGTGGGTCCGCAGCCGGAATTTCACCACGTTGTATTCGTTGCTGAACCAGGGGTGATGGTCGAGTCGCTCGGCCTCGGCAGCTACTTCGGTGAGGAAGGCGAAGGCTGTGTGGAAGTCGCTGAACCGGAAGGTGCGCGAAAGGCTATTGTCGGTATTTTCCCACATGGAACTTGCTATATTTAATGGGTTGAAATTCTGGCATCCATCGCCGCCGGGCAAAACCCAAACGACCAAACCAAAGTACACTCTTCCCTACACTTTCTTATTCCAAACACCTCCCGTCTCATGGCCATCGACCCGAATAACCGCCCCATCCGCGTCATCAACGACGACACGAGCAACGAAGAAATGGAAGCCGGCCACCACATTCCCAACGCCGACCCGCCCAAGAACGAGGCCGCGCGCGGCGGTTTTGGCAACCGCGACGGCAAAGAGGGCTTCGGCTCCGACACGTCGGGCGGTGAAACCGCCGTGGGCGTGAACGAAACCGCCGACAACATGAGCCCGCCCAAGGACAACATGCGCTCGCAGGACGAAGGCCGCGACGACCGCGCCAACCAGGACATGCCGATGCTCGACGACTACACCGACACCATCGTGCCCAGCGGCCGGGCCGTCGATGAGCTCGACCTGCACGACCGCCGCCCCGGTGTGGACGAAATGCTGAACCCCAACTCCCGCGTGGGCATGGGCCAGATGGAGCCCCGCCCCATTCAGCCCATTACCGGCACCGACACCAACGCCGAGCTCAACGACCCCAACGCCACCGATACGGCCATCGACCAATAGTCCATTGGCGCACGTATCAGGCTGTTAAAAGGAATAGTTGTTTCCGTTATCCACCTTCTAACCTTCTTTTACCATGCCGTACAAAAGCAATAACACCAACCAGCAGTCGGGCGAAAACCACGGAGCCCCAGCCGGCGAAGGCCTGCCCAAAGGCACCGGCGACCTGCCCGTGAATGAGTTCGACGAGGCCACCGAAGCCCGTTTGGAGCAGGAGGCCATCGACGCCGGCCTGCGCTACCCCAACCGCAACCTCGACAAGCCACAGCTGGATAAGCCTTCTTATGGCGGCGGCCACTAACAGGCAGCCGCTTATATCTTAGCAGCGTAACAGAAGCGCCCTGCTCACTTGCGACAACGCTCGTTGAGCAGGGCGCTTCTGTGTTTAACCAAGCCCATAACTACCCGTGAGCCGCTACGCCACCACCGACCTGCACGGCTGCCTGCACACCTTTCGCCGCTTGGTAGAGGATGAGTTGCGCCTGACGCTCACCGACGAGCTTTACCTGCTGGGCGACTACGTGAACAAAGGCCCCGATAGCAAGGGCGTGCTCGACTACCTGATGCACTTGCAGGCCAGCGGCTACCAGGTGCACTGCCTGCGCGGCAACCACGACCAGGCGTTGATTGACGATGCGCGCCACCGCAAACGCTGGGCCTGGCTGGGGTTGCCCGGTCGCCAGCCCACGCTGCGCAGCTTTGACGTGCGGCGGGCCAGCGACATTCCTCCCCATTACCTGGCCTGGCTTGAAAACCTGCCCTACGAAATCGAGTTGCCTGACTTTGTGCTGGTGCATGCCGGCTACGACTTTGCCCTGCCGCCCAACGAGATGCGCCGGGATTACCTCACCATGCTCAACACCAAGAAATTTGTGCTCGACCCCTCGCGCCTCGCGGGCAAGCGGCTGCTGCACGGGCACGTGCCCCGGCCGGCCGCGCAGGTGCGCACCCAGGCTGCCAAGCGCCCCGGTGCCCTGGGCCTCGACAGTGGCTGCGTATACCGGCACAACGCAACTTTTGCCACGCTCACGGCGCTCAACCTCGACACCTGGGAACTGACGCAGGTGCCCAATTGCGAGCCGGCCTACCCCATTGGCCGCCGCTGATACGGACACTATTTAACCTCGTTCTGACCTTGCCGCTGCTATGTTCTAGTAGCGGATTTTTTGTATTTTACTAATAAGACTTATATCACTTAAATAATGTATGCGCTGGCAAGTGATAAATAGCGAACTCAGTGACTTGGAAAAATTACAAATAGGTAACACGTATGGTCCGGCTTGACAACGTGGTTGCAATTTGTGATTTGTAAGCAAAAGTAGCCGTTTAAGCAGATTGTTATTTGTAAAATAATGGTAATAAAGTTATAAATCAATGGGATGGCTGCAACATAATTATTAATTGCTATAATTATTCTAATGGGAGTTTGTGTGAGGTATTGCGTTTTGAGAAAGACGTTGCTAAGTTTGATAAGTTACATTTATCTAAATTGATTTCAGTCAGTAATCAAATGCTGCTGTGAATTCGAGGTTTGGTTGATGTGATTATTGCTGGCTGCTCCACAGCTGCTGGCTTCGCTGCTGATGCCTCACACTCCTATTCCTTGCTATGAAACACAATGTCTCATGCTCCCCATTTGATTACACAAAACTGCGGCACCGGGGGAAGCTGGCGCGCCGCTTGGGCGGGCTGGCCCTGTTGCTGGGCTTGGCCAGCCAGGCGCAGGCGGCCGTCATTTACACGGTGGGGGCCACCGTCGGGGCCAAATACCCTACCATTGGGGCGGCGCTGGCTGCCGTGCCCGCCATCCTGGACCAGCACTACGAGCTGCGTCTGCTAGATGCGAGCTACCTGGAAGACGTGCTGTTGACCAAAACGGGCAGCGCCGCCAATTCGCTCCTTATTCGGCCGGCGGCTGGCGTGGCGACGGTGCTCACGGGCACCGTCACGTTTGGAGCAGGCTGTGCCTACGCCACCCTTAGCGGTAACAACGGCACCGTGGCCCGGGCGCTTACCTTGCGCCAGCCCAGCCTCACGGCCCCGGCCGTGGCATTTGGGGGCGATGCCAGCTACAACGGGGTGCGCGAAGCCACCGTGCTCGGCTCCAACGCCCTGCTCACCAGCGGTGTGGTGGTGGTGGGCGACGGCAGCGTGGCCGGCAACGACTACAACACCCTCACCGAGTGCCTCGTGGGCAACGCCGACCCGGCTCTGCTGCCTGCCAACCTGGTGTACGCTGCCAGCGTGAGCGGCGTGAACGACGGCTTCTCTATCACCAACTGCGAGCTGTTCAACTTCAACCGCACCGGCGTGCTGGTTGCGGCCGGCAACGGCAACCAGTGGAACATCAGCAATAACAGCTTTTACTACAACGCGGCCGCCTTGCCCACCGCCGCCCAAACCGGCATCGATTTCCGGCCCGGCCTGGCGGCCAACGATGCCACGGTAAATGGCAACTTCATCGGCGGCCAGGGGGCGGGCGCTACCGGCGGCACCTGGACCAACGGCGGCATCCAGAACTTCCGGGGCATTGTGATGAGCTGCGGCAACAGCACGGTGTACACCAACGAGGTAATGAACAATGTGGTGCGCGAAGTAAGCCTGACCGGCGTGGGCAGCACCGCCTTCACGGCCCTGAGCGTAGTCGGCGGCCGCTCGGAGCTTACCGCCAATACCGTGACCAACGTAAGCAACACCGGCACCAGCGGGGTGAATAGCCTGGTGAGCCAGGCCACGACTATTCTCTCCTCTTTTAATGTGAGCAATGGCCAGCTGATGGTGGTGGAAAGTGGCCAGACCGTGGTACTCGGCGACCTCACCAACGCCGGCATCCTCAACCACACCGGCGGCGACATCCTCATCAACGGCAACTTCACCAACTCGGCCACCGGCATCTTCGCTCAAACGCTGGGCGACATTGAAATAAAGGGCAACATGTTGAACAGCGGGCAGTTTAACTGCTCTACAGGCAAGGTGAAGCTCACCGGGGCCGGCAACCAGGTGGTAAGCGGCGGCCTCTACTTCAACCTTGAAGTGAACGGTGGCGGGGTGAAAACCTTCTCCGACGACGCCGAGGTGTACAACGGCGTGCAGATGCTGAGCGGCATTCTGGACACTGGTCCTTTCCGCATCAAGCTCGACCCCCTGGCCAACCTCGCCGAAACCGAAGCCAGCTACGTGCTGGGCCGTGTGGAAGTGCGCCGCACCCCCGTGGTGGGCGTGGCCGAAAACTTCGGCGGCGTGGGCCTGCGCCTGCAGCCCGCCACCGGCTCGCTGCTGCCCGGTGTCACCACCGTGACGCGCGTAACCGGCACGGCCCCCACCGGCGCGGCCGGCGCCCGCGCCATTCTGCGCTACTTCGACATCACAGCTACCATCATCATGGGCCTCGATGCGGCCGTGACGATGGAGTACTTCGTCCACGAGCTCAGCGGCATCACGCCGGCCAACCTGCGTTTCTTTAAGTCGACGGACGGCGGGGTGAATTGGCAGAACAAGGGCATCAGCAGCGCGGGCAGTGGCTACGCGGTGCTCAACAACGTGGGCGGCTTCTCGCGCTGGACGCTGGCCGACAACACGGCCCCGCTGCCGGTGGGCCTCACCGCCTTCCGGGCCGAGCGCCAGGGCCGCAACGCCTTGTTAAGCTGGGAAACGGCCTCGGAGCAGGACAACCGCGGCTTCGGCCTCGAAGTATCGACCGACGGCCGCACCTACCAGCAAATCGGCTACGTAGCTGCCGGGGAAGGCTCGAGCAGCAGTGCCCGCCACTACCGCTTTCTGGATGCGGCGCCCGGCAAAACCGGCGCCCGCTACTACCGCCTGCGCCAGGACGACCGCAGCGGCGCCGCCCACTACTTCGCCCCTAAGCGCCTCGACTTCGATGCCGAGGGCCTGGCCCTGGCTGCTTACCCCACGCAATTCACCTCCGAGCTCACCGTGGCCCTCACCGCGCCCGCCGCTACCACCGCCACCCTGCGCCTGCTCGATATGACGGGCCGCACGGTGTGGCAGCAGGAGCAGGCCGTGCAGCCCGGCACCGCTCCGCTGCGCGTGACGCCCACCTGCGCCGCCGGCAGCTACCTGCTCACGGCTACCGTGGGCGGCCAGGTGCTGCACCAGCGCGTGGTGAAAGATTGAGGCGCTGAGCCGCGCGCTGGCGCCGTTCTGCCTGTTGCCGAAGCCCTGGTTACGCAAGTAGCTGGGGCTTCTGGCGTTTGGGCCGGCCCGCTTCCATGCTTTTACGAGGCTTGGCCGGATGTAATACTCGATGCTGTAAAGTCCTTTTTCAGCGCCAATAATTGGCCTCTTGGCAATAATGAAGGCACTTCTCAATTCGATGTTTTAAGAGAATAGGCTAATTTAAAAGTCTGATTAACAAAATATTTAATTGATTTCCAACTAAAAGACATCTACGTTTGGTGGGTACTGACGCTCCACTGTCAGGTACTGCGGCATTTCGGATTCTACCCATTCCCAGCCATGAACCAACCAACTGCTTCTGGCCGTAGCGCCGCCCAACAACCGGGCCCTCGCACGCCGACCGCGTCCGAGAATGAGGCCCCGCTTACCGGCTTTGCCGACGCCAGTAATACGGTGTTTCAGGCGGTGGACAAAAACCGGGTGTCTTCCGGCATTCTCGAAGAGTACGGCCTGCAGTTCATCGACCACACCCCCTTCACCGGTACCAACGGCTTCACCACGGCCGGGCCTTCGCTTTGCCTCACTTCTTTTCCCTTTCGCTCATGAACAAGCTCGTGCCCCTGCTGGCCCTGGCCCTGCTCACGCAGGCCACCGGCTGCAAAACCAAAGACCCCGCCCCGCCCCAGCCGCCGCCCAGTCCGCTCAGCCAGCTGCCGCCCGAAACCCAGACCGGCCAGCGCACCTTCGGCTGCCTGGTCAACGGCCAGGCGTGGACCCCGGCTGGAAGCCCGCTAGGCGGGCCGCTACTATCAGCAGCTTATTCCAATGATAGGCTTGGGGTATCGGCAAATCGTGTGATTCCAGTTAATAATATCAGTAGTTTCCAAAGAATAGGTTTCTCGTTCGAGGGAATTCAAAATGTAGGAACATATGCTCTGACTGATTCTTTAACGAAAGTTGGCTCATACGAGGATTTTGAAAATTCTTGTAAAACCTACACTTCAAAAGCGCAAGTGGGTACGCTGGTAATTACTAGACTAGACCCTATAGCCCGCATCGTATCGGGGCGCTTCTCCTTCACCCTGGAAAAGGCAGGTTGTGGCCGGGTTGTGGTCACCGACGGCCGATTTGATTGCCCTTTCTAAATCAACACTTTTCATTATTTACCCTTTCCTTGCCCATGAAACAACTTTTATTCTCCATGCTACTGCTGGCCGCCAGCCTAAGCAGCAGGGCTCAGACGACCAGCTCCGCGCCCGAGAACGAGGCCCCGCTTACTGGCTTTGCCGACGCTGTCAACACGGTGTTTCAGGCGGTGGACAAAACCCAGGTGTGCGACAGCTACGGCCGCCTGCGCCTGGAGCATGCCGGCCACGGCACGGCCAGCCTGCGCCTGCGGGTGGATAAGCTGCCGGCCGGCCTCTACGTGGTGCACGTGCTGCACGGCCGCAACCAGGTGAGCCGCCAGCAGCTGCAGCTCGTTCGATAATAAGCCGGCCCGGCCGCCGTTGTGCCCGCCAGCGGCCGGGTCGATACCCGGCCCACCATTCTTACCACTTTCCACTTTTACCCAACCCTTTCCTTTCCCATGAAACAAGGCAACCGCATTTCCGAAACCCTCTCTACCGGCGACGCCAAAAAGGTGGTCGACCTGCTGCGCCAGGCCGAAGCCCTGCTGCCCTTCCTCATCACTCTGCAGCCCGAGGAAAGCCGCAGCCTGCGCAACATCGGCTTCGACGGCGTCCCCTTCGCCCAGGCCGCCCTCGATGCTACCCGCGCCAGCGTCGACTTCACGCGCCGCACCTTCGACCTGGCCGAGTTCGAGAAAGACGTGGCCCTGATGGACAGCCTGCGCGGCATTCAGGCCGTGCTCGGCCCCCTGGCCCAGAAAGTGGCCGACACTTACCGCCTGGCCGGCGCCGATGTGATGGTCACCGCCGATGACGTGTACGAAGACCTGCGCAAGGACAACGGCGAAACCGCCGCCGTACAACCCGCCCTGCAAATCATGAAAAAGCGCTACGCCCAGCGCCTGAGCACCGCCAAAGCCAAGCCCAGGGCCTAGTCTGACTGCCTAAAAGTGGTTTGGAACCGGTCTTGAGTGGTTGCGAACCACCCTAGACCGGTTCCGAACCACTTGCGACCGGTTCGGAACCACTTGCGACCGGTTCGGAACCACTTGCGACCGGTTCCGAACCACCCTAGACCGGTTCCAAACCACTCTGGACCGGCTCGCAACCACTCGTGACCGGTTCGCAACCACTCGCGACCGGTTCCAAACCGGTACCCGAAACGAGTAAACAAGTCGAAGCCCCGGTTACGCGAGTAGCCTTGTCCTTACCCAACACGCTTTGCCTGCCTGCTGGCGGCACTTGACCGGTCCGGTCCGACCGCCCTAGGCGGTCCGACCGGTTGAAGAACCCCCGATTTTGCCCCGCCAACAACCGGTCGGACCGCCTAGGGCGGTCGGACCGGAGCAACGACCGCCGTTTTGGACAAGGACCAGGTTGCGCGAGTAGCTGGGGCTTTTACTGTAAAATCCTGTTGCCGATAGCTAAGCAGCGCTGCCACCCAATGCCAACCGTTTAGCGGGCTTCGAGCACGCCAGCCGCGACGGCGCGTTGGGCTGAGGCGTGGTAGGGGTTGAGCGAGTCGGCAGCTACGGCGCGCAACTCCTTGAGTGCCGGGGCTAGCTCCTGGGCCTGCCAGTAGGCCATGCCGAGGTGGTAGCGGGCGCGGCGGGTTAGCTCGCCGGTAGCACCTGCGGCCTCTACGCGGCGCAGGTAGAGCTGGGCCGCGTTGCCCTGGCCCTGGCGCAGCAGCATCAGGCCGCGCAGGTAAAGCAAGGTGTCAGCCCCCACCGTGGTCGGCGACACGCGCCCCAGTGAGTGCAGCGCCGCCGGGTAGTGGCCCGACTGGTACTGGTCGAGCGCCTCGGCAAACAGGGGGTTGCTGGTGAGCAGGTTGGCGGTCACGGCCGGGCCGGGGTCGGGCTGGTAGTAGGCCTGCCAGCTGCGGGCAGGCAGTGCCTGGTTGGGCCGGCTGAAGTACCAGGCCGCCACGCCGGCGGCCAGTAGCAGCAGTCCTGCTAGTGCGGCCAGCACCCCCAGGCGGCGCTGGCGGCGGCGGGCCAGGTCCTGGGCGCGTTCGAGGGCCGTGCCGCGCTCGTTCATGCGCTCGTCGAGCGACTGCAGGCGCTGCCGGAGGGTGTCGTGGCCGGCAGCCCAGCGCAGGTCGGCCGTGAGCTGCTCGTAAGCAGCGTGGGCTTCGGCCAGTTCTTCTTCCTGCTCCAGCCGCAGCTCAAACGCCTCCTGCTCAGCCAGGCTCATCTGGCCATCGGCAAAGCGTTCGAGTTCGTCAAAGTAGGGGCGGAGGTCCATTTTGCAGGGGTAGTAGGAAGTGAGGAGCGGAAAACAGCAGTAGGGAAGGTACTCGAAGCAAAAGCCCCTATGCTGAGCGGAGCCGAACCGGAGGTGCCGTAGGCGGGCTTCTCTACCGCAATAGTACTTCAATCAACCCAATTAGTGGGAGCGGCACAGCTGCTTGGCCGCCGCCCGGCACGCGGGTTGGGTAGTTGCTCCGTTACCCCTTGTCCGCTGCCCCGGTCCCTACTGCCCAACCGGGTTCATAGCCGCCGCGCACCAGCTCGTAGAGCTTGCGCAGGTAGGTGCTTTTCTGGAGGCGGGCCACGGTGGCGTTGGGAAAGCCCATTTTCACGCCCATCTTCTCGAACTGGTAGCTGTGGAAATAGAAGTAGGTGAGCACCTGCTGGCAGTCGGCTCCCAGCTGGTTGAACTGGGCCAGCAGGCGCTGGCGGCGCTGGGCCTCGGCGGCGGGCAGGGGCACGTGGGCCGGCACCTGCGCGGCGAGGCGCTGCTGGGCCATGCCGTAGATGAAGGCCCGCAAATCGTCGGGCAGCTTGGTGATGCGGCCATCGGCCACCTGGTCGTAGAAGTCGAGCAGCGTATCCTGCAGCAGCTCGTGGGCCTGCGGCGCGGCCAGGCGGTGCTTGCGTTGGGCCCAGCGGGCAAACAGGTGCCGGCTGCGCTGGTAGAAGTCAATGAGAAACTTCTGGTTGCCGACGCGCAGCTGGGTCAGGGTTTCGGCGAGGGGCATTGGCATGGCGGTAGTTTACAGTTGCAGCAAGTAACAACGGAAATGGTTATGAAGTGGGGAGGTGGTGGGGCCGTCTGTCATCCTGAGCGCAGCGAAGGACCTTATCACGCCTGAACAGTTTGCTATAACTCGATTGGCGCTGACGTGATTTCAACTAGCACTAACGTGAAAAGGTCCTTCGCTGCGCTCAGGATGACAGACGGCCCCACCACCTGCTCAGCCCTTATTCCCTATCCCTCATCCCCCCTTACCTTTACGCCCATGCAAACAGCCGCCCCCGCCCGCCTACTCGATTCCGCCGTTTTCGACCTCATTGCGCAGGAGAAAACCCGCCAGACCCACGGCCTCGAACTCATCGCCTCCGAAAACTACGTGTCGGAGCAGGTGATGGCCGCCCAGGGCTCCGTGCTCACCAACAAGTACGCCGAGGGCCTGCCCGGCAAGCGCTACTACGGTGGCTGCGAAATCGTCGACCAGGTCGAGCAGCTGGCCATCGACCGCATCAAGGAGCTGTTTGGCGTGGCCTGGGCCAACGTGCAGCCCCACTCCGGTGCCCAAGCCAATGCGGCCGTGATGCTGGCCTGCCTTCAGCCCGGCGACAAAATCCTGGGCTTCGACCTCAGCCACGGCGGCCACCTCACCCACGGCTCGGCCGTGAACTTCTCGGGCAAGCTCTACCAGCCCAGCTTTTATGGCGTGGAGCGCGAAACCGGCCTCATCGACTGGAGCAAAATCAAAGACATTGCCCGCCGGGAGCGCCCCAAAATGATTATCTGCGGCGCCTCGGCCTACTCGCGCGACTGGGACTACAAAACCCTGCGCGAAGCCGCCGACGAAGTGGGCGCGCTGCTGCTCGCCGACATCTCGCACCCTTCGGCGCTTATCGCCACCGGCCTGCTCAACTCGCCGTTTGAGCACTGCCACATCGTGACGACCACCACCCACAAAACCCTGCGCGGCCCCCGGGGCGGCCTCATCATGCTGGGCAAAGACTTCGAAAATCCTTTTGGCCTGAAAACCCCCAAAGGCGAAATCCGTCCCATGTCGGCCTTGCTCGACTCGGGGGTGTTCCCGGGCACTCAAGGCGGCCCATTGGAGCACGTTATTGCAGCCAAGGCCGTGGCCTTTGGCGAGGCATTGAGCGACGACTTCAAAACCTACACCCAGCAGGTAGCCCGCAACGCCCAAGCGCTGGCTAAATCTTTCGTGGGCCTCGGCTACAACATTATCTCGGGCGGTACCGACAACCACCTGATGCTAATCGACCTGCGCTCGAAGGGCCTGACCGGTAAACTGGCCGAAAACGCCTTGGTACGCGCCGACATCACCATCAACAAAAATATGGTGCCCTTCGACGACAAGTCGCCCTTCGTTACCAGCGGCATCCGCATCGGCTCGGCTGCCGTGACGACCCGCGGCCTGGGCGAAACCGACATGCACCGCATCGTGGAGCTGATTGATGAGACCCTGATGAACCACGACAACGACTCCCGCATCGGCCAGGTGCGCCAGCGCGTGAACACCTGGCTGCAGGACTACCCGCTGTTCGCTTAAAAATGAGTGAATGGATGGCTGAGCGAATGAGCGGACGGACAGATGAGGGCGCTGGTTGCGCGTGGGCTACGCCCCAGCACCAGTTTTCTCGTAAGTCCTCCTTCGAGTGCTCATCCACCCCTTTGCTCATTCGCTCATTCACTCATTGAATTCCGTGCAACCGCAACCTCCTCAACAACCTGCCGCGCTGGGCGACCAGCACGAAATGTCCTTCATCGACCACCTGGAGGCCTTGCGCTGGCACATCATCCGGGCGGCTATTTCGGTGGTGGTGTTCGCCATCGGCGCTTTTTTCGCCAAGGATTTTCTGTTCCACGACCTCATTCTGGGGCCCTCGCGGTCCGATTTCTGGACCTACCGCATGTTTTGCAAGTTCGGGGCGTGGGTGCACGCGCCCGATTTATGCATCGATAAAATTGGCTTCGTCATCCAGAACCGCGAGATGAGCGGGCAGTTGTCCATGCACATCAGCACCTCGTTCATCGTGGGCATTTTGCTGGCTTTTCCGTACTTGTTCTGGGAAATCTGGCGCTTCGTAAAGCCCGGCCTTTACCCGCACGAGCGGCAGAATTCGCAGGGCGCGGTGTTCTTCGTGTCCATCCTGTTCATGCTGGGGTTGCTGTTCGGCTACTACATTGCTGCGCCGCTCAGCATCAACTTCCTGGCCGGCTACGTGGTCGATGCCAGCATCGAAAACCAGATTGACATGCAGAGCTACCTGAGCACGCTCACCACCATGAGCATGTCGTGCGCCTTCGTGTTCGAATTGCCCATGATTGTGTTCTTCCTGGCCAAGGCCGGCATCGTGTCGCCCGAAATTATGCAGATGTACCGCAAGCACGCCATTGTGGTCATCCTCATTATTGCAGCCGTCATCACCCCGCCCGACATCTCGGCCCAGATTATCGTTACCATCCCCATCCTGCTGCTCTACGAGCTTAGCATTCATATTGCCCGCGTGGTGCGGCGCGGCGACGCTGCCCGCCTCAACGCCAAACTTGCCCGCGAGCAGGCACAAGCCGCCCGCCAGCCTCCGCAGTAGTAGCAACTCAAATAGCCGTTCTCTCAACCCGGGCCCCGGTAGCTGCTTGCAGGAAGCAGACTACCGGGGCCCGGATGGTTTTAGTGTAAATCTATACGGAAAGTAAAAATTGCATCCGATAGGCCGATGTTGCAACATGAATTGAGAGGCAATAGTTGAGGTTATTAGTGAATTATCGGTTTAATAGGCTTTGGGCCTATTCTCATTTGGATAGTAATTCTTCTGCTCAAAAAAATGAACGGTTTGAAATGGTACTAAAGCGTGAATATTGACGTTGGTTGCGTATCTTTGAAGAAGTGTTACTAGGCTATTATTATTTAATGACGCGGTCTGGATTGTTTGTGCGGAAAACAGCAGCGATTGCGCTGTTGCTGGTGCCGGTGGGGCTGTGGGCCGCGCCAGTCCCGGCCCCGTTACCCGCTGCCATCGAGCCCTTGCGCCGCCAGTTGGCCGGCCAGCTGCCCGATACTACCCGCGTTCGGCTGCTCACGGTTGTCAGCTATGCCCTGCGCGAGGAGCAGTCGGCCCGGGCCATTAGCTACGGGGAGTCGGCCACGGCGCTGGCCCGGGCCTTGCCGGCGGCGGTGCGGGGCCCGCTGTTGCTGCCGGCCTTGCTCAGCCTGTCGTCGTGCTACGCCAACTTATCCAACAGCTCGGAGGCTTTGCGCCTGCTGGCCGAAGCCCAAATCCTGGCCCGCGAGCAGCACAACTACGACGCGCTGGTGCGGACCTACTCCAACCAGGGCAGCATCTACCACTCGCGGGGCGATACTTCTACTGCCGGGCAGCACTACCGCACCGCATTGCGCCTGCTGGCCACGCCGGCGGGCGAAGCCGTGAGCGCCCGCACCCGCATGAAGCTGCTGGGCAACTTGGGCAGCCTGGCTTACCTGCGCAACCAGCACCCGCTGGCACTGCACTACGATTCGCTGGCCCTGGCGCTCGCCCGCCGCAGCCGCGATGCCACCGCCGAAGCTACTTACCTGTCGAGCCTGGCCACCTTCCTCATGAAGAGCGGACAGTTGTCCCGCGTGCGACGGCTGCTGCTGCAATCCCTGGATATTAGCCAACGCC
Organism: Hymenobacter glaciei; assembly: GCF_039539585.1. NCBI lineage: Bacteria > Pseudomonadati > Bacteroidota > Cytophagia > Cytophagales > Hymenobacteraceae > Hymenobacter > Hymenobacter glaciei. Next base: position 99,396 of record NZ_BAABDK010000012.1, read on the forward strand.
AGCATGCCGTGCGCACGCAGGCCGAGCTCCAGGCCCAGTTGGCCGAGTACTACACCAAAACCAACGAGCCCGACCAGGCCATTGCTGCCGCCGAGCAAGCGTTGCAGCTAGCCCGCCAGGGCCATTACCTTGAGTGCGCCCTCGATGCCTACAGCCAACTAGCCGGTCTGGCTGCGGGCCAGGGTGACTACCGGGCAGCCTATGACTGGAACACCCATTACGTGGCCCTGAACGACTCGCTGAACAGCCGCCAGACCATGCAAACGCTAGCAGTGTCCCAGGTGAACTACGAGACGCAGGAGCGCGCCCGCCGCCTGCGCCAACTCACGGTCGAGCAGGCCACCCAATCGCAGCGCACCCGCCTGCTGGTGGGCGTAATTGCCGTGATGGGCCTGATACTGGGCTTCATGATATGGCTTTCCCGCAACCTGCGCCGTAGCCGCGCCGCCCTCGCCGCCAACAACAGTGCCCTCGAAGCGGCCTCGGCAGAGCTACGGGCGGTGGCCGTGTTCAAGGATAAGCTGTATGCCATTGTTGCGCACGACCTGCGCGGCCCTGTCACGGCTTTTGCCGGCGTCACCAGCCTGATTGATTCCTACATCGCCCAGAACGACCAGGCCGGCCTCGCCCGCTTGCCCGCCATGGTGCGCCAGGCTGCTGATAGCCTGAACCACCTGCTCGACAACGTACTGAACTGGGCCGTGAGCCAGACCGGTGAACTGGAGTGCCGCCCCGTGCCGCTGCCGGTGTCCGAGATGTTTGCCGAGTGCCAGGCCCTGTACCAAACCACGGCTGCTGCCAACTGGCAGCACATCACGGCTACCGCCCCGGAGAGCCTGCGCCTGCTCGCCGACCGCAACATGACGCGTACCATCCTGCGCAACCTCGTGGGCAATGCGCTCAAGTTTATGCCCGCCGGCGGCCACGTGCACCTCGATGCCTCCCCCGACCCCGACGACGCGGGCATGCTGCTCCTCACCTGCACCGATACCGGCTCGGGCATGAGTGCAACCACCGTTAACGCCCTGATGAGTGGCCCCGCGCTTCCCGAGCCTACGCCGGGCCCCAACCTTCACGGCACCGGCTTTGGCCTGGGCCTCGTGCTATGCCGGGCATTTGTGCACCGGCACGGCGGTACGCTGGTCATCCAGAGTCGTCCCGGAGCGGGAACCAGCGTCACTGTGAGCTTGCCGATGGCCCGGTAGGGCCTTGGGCAGCCAGCACGGCGTAGCCTATTCTACAGAACGGTTGCTTCCGATTACTCACAAAAAAAGCCCCGGCGGCAGGCCAGGGCTTTTTAAGATGATTTCAGATTATTCTTTCGTGAAGTCCAGGGTGTCAATCACCGGCGCACCGCGCGAAGGCTTGAGCTTAACGAACACCCGGAAGGTGCCCGTGCGGCCCACGTAGCGCCCGATGGCGTACTGAATGTGCTCCTGGCTTTCGCCCTGGTGGATGAATTCAAAGCTGCTGGGCGTGTTTTTGGCGAAGAAGTCTTTGATGACGATTTCGGCCTGGGTGGCGTTGTAGCCCTGCTTGTCGCCGTCGAAACCGACTTCGACTGTAGCAGCAAAATATTGCGAGAGCTCGCGGGAAGAACCATTGCGGAGAGCCGAGCGCACAGCGCCGAGGTTATCGGCCTGAGCTTGTGCAGCCCCGGCCCCGAGGAGGAATAGCCACCCGAGTAATAGCGTTCGAATTAGATAGCGTTTCATTAGCGGGGTAATAAGTGCGTCATACGCAGCAGAAAGTGAAGCTAAAATGGTGCCAGGATGAATTAGGGTGCTGCGAAAGCGGGTTCGGGCCCGGCCGGCTAAAGTTGCTGCGAAGGTAGAAAAATTAAGCCCTTCGCACGAGCCCGCCGTATCTTTGCCGGATGACTAAGCAGGTTTTATTGGTGATTCTGGATGGCTGGGGCATTGCCCAGAATACCACGGTCTCGGCCGTTGACACGGCCCGTACGCCGTTCTTCCATGAACTGTTACAGCGCTTTCCGCACAGCACACTGCAGGCTTCGGGCGAGGCAGTGGGCTTACCCGAGGGCCAGATGGGTAACTCCGAGGTGGGCCACATGAACATCGGGGCCGGCCGCGTGGTCGACCAGGAGCTGGTGCGCATTGGCAAAGCCATTCGCGAGCGCAAGCTGGCCCAAGTGCCAGCCCTAGCCAAAGCGCTGGAATACGCCCTTGCCAACGACAAACCCCTGCACCTCATCGGCCTGCTCAGCGATGGCGGCGTGCACTCCCACATCGACCACGTAAAAGCCCTGTGCACCATTGCCCACGAGGCTGGCGTGCGCCGGGTATTTGTGCACGCGTTTACCGATGGGCGTGACACCGACCCCAAGAGCGGCGTGCGCTTCATTAATGAGCTGGAAGAATCGATGGTGCGCAGCGGGGCCAAAATTGCCTCGGTGGTAGGCCGCTACTACGCCATGGACCGCGACCGCCGCTGGGAGCGCGTGAAAATTGCCTACGACCTGTTGGTACACGGCATCGGCACGCCTTCGCAAAACCTGATTCAGACCATTCAGGAGCAGTACAAGGAGGGCGTAACCGATGAGTTTCTGAAGCCCATCGTGAAAACCGGCCCCGATGGCCAGCCCCTGGCTACTATCGAGGAAGGCGACGTGGTGTTGTGCTTCAACTTCCGCACCGACCGTGGCCGCGAAATCACGGAGGTGCTCACGCAGCAGGATATGCACGCTTTCCAGATGCAGCGTCTGAACCTGCACTACCTCACCCTCACCAACTACGACGAAACGTTCGTGGGCGTGACGCCCATCTTCCAAAAGGACAACCTCGATAACACCCTGGGTCAGGTATTGGCCGCGCACGGCAAAACCCAAATTCGCATTGCCGAAACCGAGAAGTACCCGCACGTAACGTTCTTCTTCTCGGGCGGCCGCGAGAATGAGTTTGAAGGCGAGCGCCGCATCCTGCGCCCCTCGCCCAAAGTGGCCACCTACGACCTGCAGCCCGAGATGAGCGCCGCCGACCTGCGCGATGCCCTCATTCCCGAGCTGCAGGCTAATTCGGCCGATTTTGTGGTGCTAAACTTTGCTAACCCCGACATGGTGGGCCACACCGGTGTCTTCGAAGCCGTGGTGAAGGCCGTGGAAACCACCGATGCCTGCGCCCAAGCGGTGGTAGAAGCGGCCTTGGCCGCCGGCTACGCCAGCATCATCATCGCCGACCATGGCAACGCCGAGTTTATGCGCAACGCCGACGGCTCGCCCAACACCGCGCACACCACCAATTTGGTTCCCTGCATTCTGGTCGATAACGACTACCACGGCTCCCTCGCCGAGGGCAAGCTTGGCGACCTGGCCCCCACCATTCTGGAGCTGATGGGCGTGCCTAAGCCAGTTGAGATGACCGGCCTGAGTCTGTTGCGCCCCAGCCTCGTGCCGAATGCGTAGGCGCAGTGTGGCCGCCTGGGCGGGCGGCGTATTGGCCCTGCTGCTGGCGGGCTGCGGCGAGGCCAGCCCGGCTGCGCCGCAGCCCCGCCGGCCGCTCTATTTTGATGTGAAAGGCCTGCTCACAAAGCAGGTGGCACAACTGGAGCAGCGCCATGCCACAGTAACCAAGCATGTGCGGCTGCGGGCCGAAGCGCCCGAAACCGTGCGGGTACCCGCTGTGAAGTGGGCCGACGAGCTACAGATATTTTTTCAGGCGGATATCAACAAAGCTGCTTTGCGCGGGGCATACGCCGTCGATTCGGTGGCACTGCCCGATGGAGCGTTGCGCCGAACTTATACGCGGCGGTCGGGCCAGCCCAATGCACCGGTAACCCGCCTGGTAGTAGTGCAGCAAGGGACGGAACCGCAGGAAATCGCGGCTACTATCATCCAGAGCAACGCGTTATTCTCAGCCCAAAAGCAGCTGCGGATGCAGTTGCAGCATGGCCAGCTGCGCCGCTATGAGGTAGTAGGCACCCAGAAACTTGTGTTATTCGATACGTTGCGCTACTCAGCGGCCGGCGTAGTGGAGCAGTAGCGCAACTGCGAATAAGCAAAAGCTGGGGCAGTGAGTGAACTAGCAAAGCCCGCACTATGGGACTACTTGTGCTCGTAGGCTCCCAGGGCAGGCTGCGTTTGACCGGTGGCCGGGCGGGGCAGGTTGCGCAGGTCGCGCGGCGGGACGTTGCCGGCGGCTGGCCGGCGGGGTGCGTTGGCCGGCGAGGTGGCCTGCAAGGTGTAGTCGGGCCGACTGCTGATAAGAGCCGTGCGCACGAACAATGGGTCCACATTCAGGAGGTTGATGCCGGGCGCGCCCACCACGGCGGGCGTACTGGCGTAGTCCTTGGTGCGCAGCAGGGTGTTGCGGATACTGACGTTGCTGACGTACTGCGGGTAATTCTCGAGGAAAAGCTCGTCATCGATGGTGCCCAGACCAAGGTTGGAGCCCCACACGATGGAATTACGAAGGCTGAGGCTGAGGCTAAGCGGCGGGCTCTTCGCGTTCAGGGCGTTAACGTTTGTGAAGCCAAGCGAAGGAGTTTCGCGGCGGAAAGCGGGCGTATAGTTGGCGAAGGTGCAGAAATTGAAGTCGTACGCCCCGCCCACACCAGCCACGGCATATTCGCCGCAGTTGGTGAACAGACAGTTGGTGGCCGTCAGGTTGCCCGAGTAACTGATGACGCCACCGCCGGAGGTGGCCGTTGTGTTAGCAAACGAGAGGTTGGAGCCCGAAATGTTGCGGATGACCGTGTTGGTTAACGTCAGGTCCGGGCGAGGAAGCTTGTCCTCAGGGTTCAGCAACAGGGCCCCGAACGTGGAGTTCTTGATTTCGGCGTAGCGGATGCTGTTGTTGCGGCTGGTGGATGTGAACACAATGCCACCCCATTGACCAGGGATATCATCATAATAAGTTTCCAGCCGGTCGCCCTGAAAGCGCACGATATTAGGGTTGTTAGCTTTAACTGTATCGGTTGCGCCAGTGCCCGGCACAAAGTTGTCGTTCACACGCAGGGTCCCATTCACTTGTAGGTAAGCCCCGGCGTGGCTATAGATGCGAGCCCCTTTCGGAATGGTGAGCGTGATGTTTTCGCCAACCAGCACGCCAAACACAAGGGGCGGTTGCCCTTGCACTATCACCCGGCTCGCCGTAATGATGACATGAGGCTTATCGGTACGCCAAGTAGTATTGGTCAGAATGAGGTCGGCCCGGTGGAAATAGGCGTTCTGGCCATAAGCGACCAACTTCACGTTCTGGTCGTTGCCGTTGGTGCGGAAGTTCACTTGGTCTTCTACCAGAAACTTCTTGGGCGCGGTGGCCTGGCCGTTGTCGCCGAGCACGGCTCGTATCAGCACCTGCAGGCTGTCGTTGCCGCGAATGAGGACGCCACTCTGCGCCACGCCCGCGTCGCCGTTAATAATCAGCGAATACGTGGTGCCTGCCGTGCCTGCCAGGCTGATGTCTGTCTTCACCGCGCCGCTGTTGCGATTGTACACCCACAGCCGCTTCGTTACCGTGCGGATGGTGGTAAAAACCGTGTCGAATAGCACCGTGTCCTGGTCGAATTCCAGGCGGCCGGTGGTCTGTATCAGGTCCTCCTTCGGCTCGCAGCCGGGCAGGATAGTGAGCAGGCAACTCAGTACCAGAAACAGCGGGAAGAGGTAGCGCATAAGCAGGGGCGCAGCAAAAGGGGCAGCGCCCCCACGAAACGATAAAGCCGGTTTGGTATTGCAGCAGCAGCGGCGGGACCAGTAAAACCAGCCCCGCCCCACGCTTATTTCGTGACGCCTTCCTGCAGGCGCTCGGCGCTTTCGGCGATGCGGAGCTGCTCCACGAAGTCGTCGACGTTGCCTTCCATCACGCTGGCCAGGTTGTACACCGTGTAGCCGATGCGGTGGTCGGTCACGCGGCCCTGCGGGTAGTTATAAGTCCGGATTTTATCGGAACGGTCGCCGCCGCCAATCATGCTTTTGCGCACGATGCCGTCGGCTTCGTTCTTCTTGGCCAGCTCCATGTCGTACACGCGGGAGCGGAGCACGGCCAGGGCCTTGTCGAAGTTTTTGAGCTGCGATTTCTGGTCCTGGCACTGGGCCACGAGGCCCGAAGGCAAGTGGGTGAGGCGCACGGCCGAATACGTGGTGTTCACGGACTGACCGCCGGGACCGCTCGAGCAGAAGTAGTCCTTCCGAATGTCGCCCATGTTCAGCTCCACGTCGAATTCCTCCACTTCCGGAATCACCACGATGGAAGCCACGCTGGTGTGAATGCGGCCCTGGGTTTCGGTGGCCGGCACGCGCTGCACGCGGTGCACGCCGCTTTCAAACTTGAGTTTGCCGTACACGTCCTCGCCGCGCACGGCCACGATGATTTCCTTGTAGCCACCGGCGGTGCCGTCCATGGCGTCAATCAACTCCATCTTCCAGCCCTGCTTTTCGGCGAAGCGCATGTACATGCGCTGCAGGTCGCCAGCAAAAATGGCGGCTTCGTCGCCGCCCGCACCGGCCCGGATTTCCATGATGACGTCCTTCGAGTCGTTGGGGTCCTTGGGCAGCAGCAGGTCTTTGATGAGCTCTTCAAGGCGCTCCTGTTCGGGCTGCAACTCGTCGAGCTCGGCCTTGGCCATTTCGCGGAAGTCCTGGTCCTTTTCGGTGGCAATGACTTCGCGGGCGTTTTCGATGTTGCTGAGCACGCCCTGGTAGTTGCGGTACTGGGCCACAATCTTGCCCAGCTCCTTGTATTCCTTGTTCAGGGACTTGTAGCGCTTCAGGTCCGACATCACGTCGGGCTGCATCAACTCCTCGTTGACGTTTTCGTAGCGCTGGTTGATGGCTTCTAGTTTATCGAGCATCGGGTGTTCGGAAAATAATCAGATAGACTGCAAAGATACTGAATCTAAACACCTCTATTCCGCTAGTGGTTCGCAGGCAGCGATAGCCGGTAGGGGATTCCGGGCAGCAGGCGGTTAAGGACTGTTGCCAACCTGAGGCAACACTCCTTCCGCCCGCCTGTTATCTTTGTCCGAATCCCCACCTCACCACCCCACCCATGTCCTCGGAAGCAGACGTTCTCTCCCCCGAATCCAAAGCCCACACTGCCCAAAAAGGCAGCACCAACGCCAACGGCTTCACCGATTATTTCGACCTCGACGGTTTGTTGACCGAAGAGCACCTGCTCATTCGCCAGTCCATCCGCGACTTCGTCAAAAAGGAAATCAACCCCAACATCGAGAAATGGGCGCAGGACGCGCACTTCCCTTCGGAAATCGTGCGCAAGTTTGGCGATGTGGGCGCGTTCGGCCCCACCATCCCGCAGGAGTACGGCGGCGGCGGCCTCGACTACATCAGCTACGGCCTGATTATGCAGGAAATTGAGCGCGGCGACTCGGGCATGCGCTCCACCGCCTCGGTCCAAGGCTCGCTGGTGATGTTCCCGATTTACGCCTACGGCTCCGAGGAGCAGCGCAAGAAATTCCTGCCCAAGCTCGCCAGCGGCGAGTGGCTCGGCTGCTTCGGCCTGACGGAGCCCGACCACGGCTCGAACCCCGGCGGCATGACCACCAACCTCAAGGACATGGGCGACCATTACCTGCTGAACGGGGCCAAGCTCTGGATTTCGAACTCGCCCGAGTGCCAGGTGGCCGTGGTGTGGGCCAAAAACGAGCAAGGCCGCATCAAAGGCGTGATTGTGGAGCGCGGCATGGAAGGCTTCTCAACGCCCGAAATTCACAACAAGTGGAGCCTGCGCGCCTCCTGCACCGGCGAGCTGGTGTTTGAGGACGTGAAAATCCCCAAGGAGAACATTCTGCCCAACATCGACGGCCTGAAAGGCCCGCTGTCCTGCCTCGATTCGGCCCGTTTCGGCATTGCCTGGGGAGCCATCGGCGCGGCCATCGACTGCTACGAGTCGGCCCTGAAGTACTCGCTGCAGCGCGAACAGTTCGGCCAGCCCATCGGCGGCTTCCAGCTGCAGCAGAAGAAACTGGCCGAGATGATTACCGAAATCACCAAAGCCCAGCTCATGGCCTGGCGCCTCGGGGTGCTCAAAAATGAAGGCAAAGCCACTTCAGCGCAGATTTCGATGGCCAAGCGCAACAGCGTGGACATGGCTCTGCACGTGGCCCGCGAAGCCCGCCAGATTCACGGCGGCATGGGCATCACGGGCGAGTACCCCATCATGCGACACATGATGAACCTGGAGTCGGTGATTACCTACGAGGGCACGCACGACATTCACCTGCTGATTACGGGGGCGGATATTACGGGCATTCAGGCGTTCAAGTAGGCTTGGTACATGATGTAGCTTATCAACTGCAAAAACAAAAGCGGCCGCTCCAGCAATGGGGTGGCCGCTTTTGTTTATTAACGTTTCTCCAGCAGGTAGATGGTTTCGGTGATGGCTCCATTCCCCACGCTGTTTTGTGTAGAATTAACCACGCGCCAGCCCACCTGTTGAAGTTCATTGATTTTTTTCAGCTCAGTGAGGTGCATCTGGTCGAAAGAACTGGCTACCTTGGTTATAGTACCTGTTTTGGCGTCGGCCTCCTGCGTTTGAATCTGCCCCTCAGGAGTAATGACAGAAATGGTGTTTTTGGCGCTGAAGCCGCCGCCAGTAAAGCGGCTGATGACCATCATATAACCTGAAGCATCAGCCGGAGCCTTCGGGTAAAACGCCCACGAGCCGGCCACGGCCAGCGCCAATGCGGCGGAGAGAAACATCTTTTTCATGAGAAATCGGGACAGGGTGAAAGCGTGAAACGCTTTAAAGATAAACTGCGGTGTAGTTTGGCAGCCTAATAGGCCCTCGCTACCACTATGGTAAGAGTGGCTGCTGATTCAGTTGATTATTATATGGGAATGTACTGCGAGCTGCGCCAGCTCAATCCCGACTATGCCAGCCAGTTGCTTGCCGACCCTGACCGAGTGCTGCACTACGCCGAACGTGTCGAATCGGGCCGCTTGCCCAAAGCCGCCCAAGGCGAAGACCTTAATTTGGATAAGGCCTGGCATGGCCTACACTACCTGCTCACGGGGACGGCCTGGGCTGGTACCGAACCTGCCTGTTACCTGCTGGCCGGCGGAGAGCAGGTAGGCGACGAGGAAGAGCACGATGTCTTCGGCTATGGCCCCGCCCGCATCCTGATGCCTGCGCAGGTCGCCGCTTTCAATTTCGCTGTGGCGGCCCTTACGCCGGCCGAAATCGAGCTGCGCTACCAGCCCGCCGAGATGACCCGGCTCGATATTTACCCTGGGATATGGGAACGGCCAGATGAGGCCGAAAACAACTTCGGATTTCTAACTGAGGCCGCCGCCGGGCTGCGCGGGTTTCTACGGCGGGCTGCGACGCAGGGGCAGGCGCTTATTATCTACTTGGCATAGGTTCGATTATGGGACTCGATACCGTAGAGTTGATTGTCAACTTCGAAAAGCATTTTGGACTGGTTATTCCCGACCGGGTGGCTGAGCGTATCGGTACTGTGGGCGAGATGGCTGCGTGGCTAGGCCAGCAGCTGGGCACCACCGGCCGGCGCGATTCGGCTGCCCGTGCGGCGGTGGCCACGCAGCTGCGGGCGCTATTTTCGCTACCCGCTACCCTGGCCGCCGCAGTGGCTGAAGCGACGCCGCTGCTGCCGCTGCGGCCCGACCCATCTGCTTGGAAAGACTCCGCTGCTCAGTTGCAGGCCCAGCATGGCCTGAAGCTGCCAGGGCTGCCCCTGGTTCCCTCCACCCCGGCCCTTGGCTGGCTGGCCCGGCTGTTTGGCAGCGACAGGCTGCCGCCCCGGCCCGCCCTGAGCACCAGCACTCTGGGCGAGCTCATCGACTGGACCGTAGCCCTGAATTTCGAGCTGCTGCTGCCGCCACCGTACCACAATCAATACGACGTGGAACAGGCCGTCATTGGTCTCACCTGCGACCAATGCGGGCTAAGCGTTGAGGAAGTCCGGCTTGGCAGCAGCTTCACCAACGATTTGGGCCTGGACTAAAGTCGTCGCGCTCAGCAAAACCCGCCGCCCGTACCGTAATTTGGCCCCATGATGAAAATCGTCCCTACTTCTGACCCCCTTGTGTTGCTTGAATGCCTCGTGGCGGGGACTTCGCATCGCCCCAATCTGGAGAAGTACGAACCCAAGTTACAAGTAGGCCAGGCCCTGCACCTAACCCGTGAAGTGGACAGCAAGTACGACGACTGGGCCGTGCAGGTACACACTGCTCCCGCCACCGACCCGGCCAACGTGTGGTTGGGTTACCTGCCCGAGGGCCGCAACGAAACCGTGGCTCGCCTGCTCGACGCCGGCAAGCACCTCTCGGCCCGCCTCAACCACAAATCCTGGGAAACCGACTGGCTGCATCTGGATATTGAAGTGCTACTACACGAGTAATTGAGGTAATTCTGGGCACTTCATGTTATCCTGAGCTTGCGAAGGACCTTATCAATCTTGCGCCAACTCACCTAATGCAAACGGTTCTTAGGTGATAAGGTCCTTCGCAAGCTCAGGATGACAAATGGCGCTTGGGAGGACAATTATCGACACGAAGGGAGCTTTTCTGCTTCCAAAACAGTTACTCAATAGCTTAGCAAGCGCCGACCAATCATTTTAGCAATAACATTATGCGCGAAGCCTTCCTCACTGGCGAAAACGAACATTTCGACGCCACCGACAAGGACATCGACAAGGCCCTGCGGCCGCTGTCGTTCGACGACTTTACCGGCCAGGAAAAGATTCTGGAAAACTTGAAGGTGTTCGTGGCCGCCGCCAAGCAGCGCGGCGATGCCCTCGACCACGTGCTGCTACACGGCCCTCCCGGCTTGGGCAAAACCACCCTCTCGCACATTATCGCCAACGAGCTAGGTGCGGGCATTAAAATGACCAGCGGCCCGGTGCTCGACAAGCCCAGCGACTTGGCCGGCCTACTCACCAACCTGGAGCCGCACGACGTGCTGTTCATCGACGAAATTCATCGCCTCAACCCCGTGGTGGAAGAGTACCTGTACTCAGCGATGGAGGACTACCGCATCGACATCATGCTCGACTCGGGCCCTAATGCCCGCTCGGTGCAGATTTCGCTGTCGCCCTTCACCCTCGTGGGCGCTACCACGCGTTCGGGCATGCTCACGGCGCCGCTACGCGCCCGTTTCGGCATCTCGGCCCGCCTGGAGTACTATGATTCGAAGCTGCTTACCAGCATTGTAAAACGCTCGGCGGAGATTCTCGGCACGCCCATTCACGAGGATGCGGCCTTCGAAATTGCCCGCCGCTCGCGCGGTACGCCCCGCATTGCCAACAACCTGCTGCGCCGCACCCGCGACTTCGCTCAAATCAAAGGCGACGGCACCATCACGGTCGATATTGCGCAGTTTGCTTTGAATGCCCTCGACGTGGACGCCCGCGGCCTCGACGACATGGACAAGCGCATTCTCACCACCATTATCGACAAGTTTAAGGGTGGCCCGGTGGGCATCAGCACCATTGCCACGGCTTGCGGCGAGGAGGGCGAAACCATCGAGGAAGTGTACGAGCCGTTCCTGATTCAGGAAGGCTACATCAAGCGCACCTCGCGCGGCCGGGAGGCGACCGAAGCCGCTTACCAGCACTTGGGCCGCCTGTTACCCAACCACCTGCGCGGCAACAACGGCGCTAGCTTGTTTGACGAGATTACCCAGGGCTAAAGCGGTTTCATATTTGTCATCCTGAGCGCAGCGAAGGACCTTATCACCCTAGAACGATTTGCCGCACCGAAATGCTGTGGTGGTGTTCAGAGGTGATAAGGTCCTTCGCTGCGCTCAGGATGACTATTTTTAGGTGTTTCCTTAGCTGTTGCCAATGCTTCCACAGTCCGAATGGGCCCCTTTCATCAAGCGCCGCGCGGCGGAGCTGGGCTTTATGGCCTGCGGCATTTCGAAGGCGGAGTTTCTGGAAGAAGAAGCCCCGCGCCTCGAAACCTGGCTCACGCGCCGCATGAACGGCAAGATGGGCTACATGGAAAACCACTTCGACAAACGCCTCGACCCGCGCCTGCTGGTGGACGGCGCAAAATCGGTGATTTCGCTGCTGCTCAACTACTACCCCGCGCCTGAAAACCAGCAGCCCGACGATACCCTCAAAATTAGTAAATACGCTTACGGCCGCGACTACCACTTTGTCGTCAAAGACAAGATGAAGACGCTGCTGGGCGATATGGAAGCTGAAATTGGCCAGATTGGTGGCCGCTGCTTCGTCGATTCGGCGCCGGTGCTGGACAAGGCCTGGGCCAAGAAGAGCGGCCTTGGCTGGGTAGGCAAAAACGCCAACCTAATAACCCCAGGCACGGGCTCCTTCTATTTCATTGCCGAACTGATTGTGGACGTAGAGTTGCCCGCCGATGGGCCCATCCGCGACTACTGCGGCACCTGCACGAAATGCCTTGACGCCTGCCCCACGCAGGCCATCACCGAGCCTTACGTGGTGGACGGCAGCAAGTGCATCAGCTACTTCACCATCGAACTGAAGGACCAGATTCCGACCGAAGTAGCCGGACAGTTCGGTAATTGGATTTTCGGCTGCGACATCTGCCAGGACGTGTGCCCCTGGAACCGCTTCTCAAAGCCACATAGCGAGCCCCAGTTCGACCCTGCTCCGGGCCTTAAAGACCTTACGCCCGGCGACTGGCGCGAAATCACCCACGAATTGTTCTCCGAGCTATTCCGCCAGTCGGCCGTGAAGCGCACCGGTTACGAGGGCCTCAAGCGCAACATCCGGTTTATAAGCGAGGTTCCGCCGCAATAGTGCTTATGCGCGGGCTACTGTTGGCTTCCTGCTATGCTCCCAGGCTGAGTTCGCCGAAAACCCGTTTGAGAACACGACGATAGAGGCGCGAAAACTGCTGGTAGCACCAGGTGCGAAAATCCGGCAACTCGGCTGGCTGCAGCATTTTGAGGGCTTTGCGCAATTCTTTTTCGAACAGCGCCTTGCTGAAGCTTACTTTCAGCAAAATCATTTTCACGTAGTCTAACATCAGATAGAGGAAGGTGAAAAGGTGAATAATCCGGCCCGCGACGTCAACATCAGTAGGTCTGTGAGAAGTAAAGAAAGCTAAAAATTGCAAACCAGTGCACAGTGGGTGTGAGTCGAACAATAGGCCGGGGTGCCCGATACGCAAAAAGAGCGGCCAGAGCCACTCTTTTGCTGAAAAAAGCCAGAATTTTATACAGCGTTTTCTTAGGTTGCACGGACAATTAGCGGAGCCACAACAGGGCCGAAACGAAGTGCACCATTCCCAAAAAGCTGCTGGCCGTTTTATCGTAG